>JANONS010000248.1:0-9584 GCA_031420915.1 Armatimonadota bacterium | reverse complement strand
GGCCGCGGTGGTGCGGAGCGACGTGTGCGCTGTCCCTGCGGCGGGCGTCATCGGCGAGGCGATGGTCGCCTTCGTGCTCGCGGATGCGTTCCTTGAGAAGTTTGGCGGTGACGCGCTCGTGGACATCCGGGCGGCGCATGACGCGTACATGCGCCGCCTCCGCGAGATGTGAAACGCCGACCCATGAGCAGGTCGCCATGATGCCCAACGTGGTCTTGATCGGGATGCCGGGGTCGGGGAAGACGGCCGTCGGCCGTAAGGTGGCCGAGACGCTCGGCTGGTCCCTGCTCGATACGGACGAAATGATCGCCCGGCGCACGGGGCGGTCGGTTGCCGACCTCTTCGCGGAAGGCGGGGAGGTGGACTTCCGCGAGGCTGAGCGAGTCGTCGTGCGGGAGGCGGCCAAAACACGGCGGGCGGTGATCGCGACCGGCGGCGGCGTGGTGTTGGATGCACGTAACATGGCGGCTCTTCGTCGCCACGGGTTCATCGTTTCGCTGGCGGCGGCGCCTGAGGTCCTGCTGGCGCGTATGGGAGCGGACGGCGGTGGGCGTCCGCTGCTCGCCCCCGATGCCCCGGCCAGGGTGCAGACGCTCTTGGCAGAGCGGGCCCTCCGGTACGACGACGCCGACGTCGTCCTCGATGCGGCGCGCCCCATCGAGCAGCTGGCCGATGACGTCCTCGCCGCGGTGGCGGCGCAGGCCGGCGATACCGTCACAGTGGACTTAAGCGAGCGCACCTACCCGGTGCGCATCGGCGCGGGCATCCTCGATCTCCTGGGGTGGGAGATACGGCGGACCCTCCCGGCCGCGCAGGCCGTCATATTGACCCACCCGCGTCTGTGGCGGCGCTTCGGCGTACGGGTGGAACCGGCGCTCGCGGCCGCGGGTCTTTCAGCCCTGGTGGTGTCGGTTCCGGAGGGAGAAGGCTCAAAGAGCCTCCGCCGCGCGTCGGCCGTCTTCGATCGCATGGCGACCGCCGGCATCGACCGGACCGCCGTGGTCATCGGCCTCGGGGGCGGGGTGATCGGGGATCTGGCGGGATATGTCGCCGGCACCTACATGCGCGGCCTGGCGCTGGTCCATCTCCCCACCACGCTGCTCGCCCAGGTGGACAGCGCGATCGGCGGCAAGGCGGCGGTCAACCACCCTCGAGCCAAAAACCTGATCGGGGTGTTCCACCAGCCCGCGATGGTCATGGCCGATGTCGAGACCCTGAAGGCGTTGCCGATGCGAGAGGTGCACTCGGGCCTGGCGGAGGTCATCAAGTACGGGATGGTCTGTGATGCGGAACTCCTGGCGTACGTCGAGGAACGCATGGACGCGCTGCTGCGGCGGGAGGTCGACGCGCTGCGCAAGTGCGTCCGGTGGTGCGCGTCGATCAAAGCGCGCATCGTTCATGAAGATGAGCGAGAGCGAGGCCCACGGCGGCTGCTGAACTACGGGCACACCGTCGGGCACGCGCTGGAGATCCTGGCCGGGGGATCGCTGACGCACGGGGAGGCGATCGCGGTCGGGATGAACGTGGAGGCGCGAATCGCCGGGCGTCTGGGCTTGGCCGCGGAAGAGGTGGTGCGGCGCCAGGAGGCGCTGCTCCGGCACGCGGGGCTGCCCACGGCGATCCCACGGGACGGCCCGGGCGTGGACGAGACGCTCGGAGCCATGCGGCTGGACAAGAAGGTGCGTCACGGGGAACTGCGGCTGACGCTGGTCGGGGACCCCGGGAAAGGCGTGATCGATGAACCGGTTCCTGACGCGGTGGTGAAGGAGGTCCTGGTGGCATGCCGCGCATCCTCGTGATGTTCGGCCCCAATTTGAACCTCCTCGGCGAGCGGGAGCCGGAGGTGTATGGGCACGACTCGCTCGAAGGGATCACCACCCGGCTCCAGCAGGCGGCCGCATCGGAAGGGGTGGAGGTGGAGGTCTTTCAGTCCAACCACGAGGGGGAATTGATTGACCGGCTGCATGCGGTCCGGCACACGCATGACGCCGTCGTCCTGAACCCCGGTGGGTTGACCCACACGAGCGTCGCCCTGCGGGATGCGGTGGCGGCGATCGGCATTCCAGTGGTCGAGGCGCACCTCAGCAATCCTTTCCGCCGGGAGCCGTTCCGGCGGCGATCGCTTTTGGCCTCCGTGTGCGTCGGATCGATCCAGGGGTTCGGCACCGCGTCGATGGTCCTGGCGCTGCGCGCCGCGGCTGGCCTCGTCCGGAAGACCCCGCGCGGTGGGGCGGACGCCTGATGCACATCCGGGGGATCCGCGGGGCGATCACGGTTCAGGCCAACACGGCGGAGGCCATTCTCGAGGGGACCCGGGAGCTTCTCACCGAGATGGTGCGCCAGAACGGGGTGGAACCCGACGAGATCGCCGCGGTGTTGTTCACCTGCACCGACGATCTCACGTCGGGCTTCCCCGCCGAGGCGGGACGGGCGTTGGGCTGGTCCGCCGTTCCGCTCCTCACGGCCCGAGAGGTGGATGTCCCCGGCGCTCTCCAACGCTGCGTGCGCGTCCTCATCCTCTGGAACACGCCGCGCTCCCAGGAGGAGATCGCGCACGTCTACCTGCGGGACGCGGAAGGGCTGCGCCCGGACCTCACCCGCGGCGCCCGCCGCCTCCGCGGGCCCATGCCGCCGGGGCCTGCGTGACGGCCCGTCTCATCACGCCCGCCCGCGGTCCTGTCTCAAGTACCGTCCGTGTGCCCGGCAGCAGAAGCATTACCAACCGGGCGCTGGTGCTGGGGGCGCTCGCAGACGGGCGCACCCTGATTGAGGGAGCGCTCTGGAGCGACGATACCCTGTTGATGGCCGGGGGCCTGCGGGCGCTGGGTGTGGCAGTAGAGGAGGATGCCCGGTCGGAGCGGTTCGTTGTGCTGGGCCAAGGCGGCCGGATCCCTGCGGCGGAGGCGACGATCGACGCCGGGAATGCCGGCACGGTTGCGCGATTCCTCACCGCGGTGGCCGCGCTCGGCCGGGGGCGGTACGTCATCGACGGCACCCCCCGCATGCGCGAGCGTCCGATCCAGGATCTGGTGATCGCGCTGCGGGCTCTGGGTGTCGAGGTGACGGCCCCATCGGGGTGCCCGCCGGTCGTCGTGCAGGGGCGGGGGCTTCCGGGCGGGCGGACGACGGTGCGCGGCGCTGTGAGCAGCCAGTTCCTCTCCGCGCTGCTGATGGTGGCGCCACTCGCCGCCTCGCCGGTGGAGATCGCGGTTGAGGGGGAGGTGGTCGCGGCCCCCTATGTGGATCTGACTATCGGACTCATGGAGGCGTTCGGGGTGACCGTTGAGCGCGACGGCTACCGCTGGTTTCGCCTCTCGCCGCAGAGATATCATCCGCGGGCGTTTCCGGTTGAGCCGGATGCCAGCAGCGCCTCGTACTTCTTTGCGGCGGCGGCCATCACAGGCGGACGGGTGACCGTACTCGGGCTCGGCCGGGCCTCCCTGCAGGGGGACCTGCGGTTTCTCGATGTGTTGCAGGCGATGGGCTGCGAAGTACGGTGGACGGAGGACGGGGTGGAGGTGCGCGGCCCAAAGCGCCTGCGGGGCGTGGATGTGGATCTCAACTCCATGTCGGACATGACGATGACGCTGGCGGCGATCGCTCCGTTCGCCGAAGGCCCGGTCGGGATTCGCAACGTGGCGCACATCCGCCGCCAGGAATCGGACCGGCTGAGCGCGGTGGCGACAGAGCTGCGGCGCCTGGGGCAGGAGGTCCGGGAGCGTGAGGACGGGTTGGAGATCATCCCCCGGCCGGTGCGGCCGGCGGTGGTCGAGACCTACGGCGATCACCGCATCGCCATGGCGTTCGCCGTCGCCGGGCTACGGACCGAAGGCATTGCCATCGCCGACCCCGCGTTCGTGAGCAAGACCTTCCCCGACTTCTTCGACCGGTTGGACGCGCTGACCCCAAGCAAATCCCAGCAGGTTTCCTGACCCTCTCGCCTCGCCGCGCCCGGAACCCATCTGGGGGAGGATTTCACCGGCGCGGGGGACAATTGAGAAGATCGCAACCCATCCTTAGACATCACACGTGAATTCCCCCGCTCGCCTGCCCTTCTGGCGATCGAGCGGGCAGGGAGTGTGCTGTGGTCCGCCACAAAGATTCCTCCCAACTCGAAATCGGGGTGCTCTCTCCGGTGCAATCCACCGGCGTGGAGCTGTTGATTGCGGCGGGTCGTGCCGGGGAACTGGCGGTCCTCGATACCACTCGGGAGTGCTCTCCCGGGTTGCGCGCCCTCGGGGTCCGTGAGGCTCAACTCATTGATCTGTGCGAATCCCTGGGCCCACGCTTCGGCGTGAGGCTCGACGGGTCTTCCTCCACCCGACTCGGTGTTGTGCTGGCGAACCTGGTCCGGGAGCGCGTGGGCGCACCACTGGACTTCCTCCTCATCGCCGGGGCGTGCGCAGATCTCCGCCCGGTGCTGGCAGCACTTCGCCCTTTCGCCCACCGGATATTCCGCGAGGCCATCTCTCAGGCGGAAGCCGACGAGGCCGTATTGACCGGCTTCGATGGGGTTGTGGCGAAGGGGAATGAGTGCGGCGGCCGAGTGGGCAGCGAAACCACGTTCATCCTTCTCCAACGCCTGTGCCCTCGGCTCGCGATTCCCGTCTGGGCCCGTGGAGGAATCGGCCCCCATGCGCTGGCGGCCTGCCTGGTGGCGGGCGCGCGGGGCGTGATCCTCGACAGCCAGCTGGCCATGGCGGAGGAGTCCTCTTTGCCTGGTCCCCTGAAGGCTCTTGTGGCGGCCATGGATGGCAGCGAGACGATCTGTCTGGGGCAGACGCTGGGATGCGGATTCCGGGCGCACCGTCTGCGGGGCGCGGCAGCCATCCGGGAGCTGCACGACCTGGAGGTCGCCGGAGCGGATCCGGAGGTCTTCACCCAACGGCTCGAGCAGATCCTCGAGCGGCCCGAGGGTGAACCCCTCTTTGCGGTAGGACAGGACGCCGCCTTCGCCCGAAGCCTCGCAGCGCAGCACCGCAATGTCGCCGGCATCCTGCGAGCCTACCGCCGCCAGGCCGCCGACAACCTGAGGGTGGCGGTGCGGGTCCTGCCTCTCGCGGAGAACGCGCCCCTGGCACGGGTTCATGGCACGCGTTTCCCGATCGTGCAGGGGCCGATGACGCGCGTCAGCGACGTGGGGTCGTTCGCCGCGGCTGTGGCTCGTGAGGGGGGCCTTCCCTTCCTCGCCCTGGCGCTCCTCCGCGAGGGCGAAGCGGAAGTCCTCCTCCGTGAGACCGCTGCACTCCTTGGTGACCGCCCATGGGGTGTGGGCATCCTGGGGTTCGTACCGCCCGCACTTCGCGCGGAGCAGTTGAACGCCGTCCTCAAGGTGCGGCCCCGGTTCGCGCTGCTGGCGGGCGGGCGTCCGGATCAGGCGCGCGCGCTCGAGTCGAAAGGAATCGCCACCTACCTCCATACCCCATCGGTCAGGCTGCTGGAGATGTTCCTCAAGGAGGGAACCCGTCGTTTTGTCTTCGAGGGGCGGGAGTGCGGCGGGCACGTGGGACCGCTCTCCAGCTTCATGCTCTGGGAATCCCAACTGGGCGTGCTCCTGGACTTCCAGCGGAAGAACAGCAAGGAGGAGCTGCAGGTTCTGTTCGCCGGTGGGATCCACGACGGTCTCTCCGCCGCGATGCTCTCGGCGCTTGCGGCCCCCGCCGTCGACGCGGGGATCAAGGTCGGGGTCCTCATGGGAACCGCCTATCTCTTTACGCATGAGGCCGTCGCCACGGGGGCGATCGTGCCGGCTTTTCAGGAAGAGGCCCTGCGCTGCGAGGAGACGGTGCTGCTGGACATGGAGGGAGGACATGCGATTCAATGCGCCCCCTCCGCCTACACAGGTGAGTTTCTGGAGATGAAGCGCGCATTGCTCCGGGCTGGGGCGGCGCCAGAGGAGGCACGCACGCAGCTGGAGGAGGTGAACATCGGCCGCCTGCGCATCGCCTCCAAAGGCCTCGGGCGCGTCGCCACCGGAGGGGATGGCGCCGGGGCCTCCCGTCTTGTGGAGCTGTCGGTCGACAGACAGAGACGAGAAGGCATGTACATGATTGGACAGGTGGCCGCCCTCCGCCGCGAACGGTGCTCGATGGCTGAGCTTCACGCGGACGTGGCCCAGGGCTCGGTGGAGCGACTGCAGCAGGTCGTCCCCGGCGAGGCAGGGACGAGGGCCGGGGACTCCGCGCCCATCGCGATCATCGGGATGGCGTGTCTCTTCCCGGGGGCCTCCAACGTCCTGCACTTCTGGTCCAATATCCTTCGGGGGCACGACGCCATTCGAGAGGTCACAGACGAGCGCTGGCACAGCGCACTCTTCTACGACGCGGATCCCCAGGTGGCTGATCGCGTCTACTCGAAGTGGGGCGGCTTCCTCGACCCGGTGCTCATCGACCCGCTCATCTACGGGATCCCTCCGACCAGCGTCTGGTCGATCGAGCCGATGCAGCTCCTGATGCTCGAGGTCGTCCGGCGGGCTTTCGCAGACGCAGGGTACGATCGACGACCGTTTCCCCGGGACCGCACCGGGGTGATCATCGGCACCGGCGGTGGGTCAAGCGATCTGGGGCTGGCGTATCAGACCCGCTGCATGGTCGAACACTACCTGGAGGAGGCGACGGGACTCGACCCCGCCGTTCGAAGCCAGGTGATTGCCGAGCTTCGGCGGATGCTTCCCGAGCCCACGGAAGATAGCTTACCGGGGGTGCTCCCCAATGTCGCCGCCGGTCGGGTAGCGAACCGATTCAACCTCGGCGGCCCGAACTTTACGGTTGACGCCGCGTGCGCGTCTTCGCTGGCTGCCCTGGAGATCGCCGTGAAAGAGCTTCGCCTTGGCACGAGCGACCTGATGGTGGCAGGCGCCGTCGACGTGCAGATGAGTCCGTTCATCTTCTTGATGTTCAGTAAGACGCACGCGCTCTCACGGTCTGGACGCTGCCGCCCGTTTGATGCGGCCGCCGACGGGATCGCGATCAGCGAGGGCGTCGCGGCGGTGCTGCTCAAGCGCCTCGACGACGCGCAACGCGATGGGGATCGCATCTATGCCGTGCTGCGGGGGATCGCCGGAGCCAGTGACGGGCGTGATAAGAGCCTCACCGCCCCGTCGGTCAACGGACAGCGGCGCGCGCTGGAGCGGGCGTATGCGTCGGTGGATGTGTCTCCCTCCTCCGTCGGGCTCGTGGAAGCGCATGGGACGGGCACCGTGGTGGGGGACCGGGCTGAGATGGAGACACTGAGGGTGGTGTTTGAGACCGCTGGCGCAAGCGCTCAGAGCTGCGCGCTGGGCTCGGTCAAATCGCAGATCGGCCACAGTAAGAACGCCGCTGGCCTTGCTGGCCTGATCAAGACCGCCATGGCGTTACACGAGCGGGTGCTTCCACCTACCCTGGTGGAAGAGCCGAACGACGCGGTCCGCGACCGTGCCATCCCCTTCTATTTGAATACCCGGCCCCGCCCCTGGCTGCAGAGCGACCACGAGCCCCGGCGGGCCGCGGTCAGCGCCTTCGGGTTCGGTGGGACGAACTTCCACGCCGTGCTGGAGGAGTGTCCGCAGCATGCGGGCGCGCTCAGCGATCGCCGGGCCGAACTCCTGGTGTTCCGCGAGGCCTCCCGAGCTGCGTTGGCCGAGCGCCTGGCATCCCTGGCGCACGCACTGGCGAGCAGCAAAGATATCCGCCTGGTCGATCTGGCGGTGGCCCTGCAGCGGAGGGCGGCGGAGGCACGGGGAGCGTGCAGGCTGGCCATCGTGGCAACGGGCATGGACGATCTCCGAGCCCTCCTGACCGCAACGGCGCAGACGCTTCGGGGCGACGCGATCTTTTCGGATGCGGGCCGGGTGGCGTACAGCGAGTCCCCCTCGCCAGCCGGCGCCGTGGCCTTTCTCTTCCCGGGGCAGGGGTCCCAATACCTGAACATGCTGGAGGACCTCGCCCTTCACTTCCCGCTCGTCCGCGAGGTGTTCGAGCAGGCCGATCGGGTGCTCGCTGGCGTGCTGCCGCTTCCGCTGTCGAGGGTGATCTTCCCCCCTCCTGCGTATTCCCCGGCGGAGGAGGCCGAGCAGCGTCGGGCGCTGGACCAGACGTGGCTGGCGCAACCCGCGCTGGGCGCGGCCGACTTCGCGCTCTCTTCGCTGTTCCGAGATGTGGGGATCGCCCCGGATATGGTCGGCGGGCATAGCTACGGAGAGTACGTTGCCCTCTGCGCGGGCGGATCGCTGACCTTCCCGGAGCTGATCCGGATCTCCGAACGCCGCGGGCGTGTGATTCAGGAGACGCAAGGGCGCGATGCGATCGGGATGGTCGCGGTCCGTGCGAACACGGACGCGCTGGCGGACGTGCTCGCCGGCAGTCGCGTCGCCATCGCGGGGCGAAACGCGCCCATGCAGGCCATCATCGGCGGGCCTCGCGCGGCGATTGAGGCCGTCCTGCCTCGACTCGACGCGGCGGGCATGTCCTATCAGGTCCTCCCGATGAGCGCCGGGTTTCATATCCCCGATGCGCGGCCGGCCGCGGACCGTTTCGCGGAGATCCTCGGGGAGATTCGCTTCGCGGCCCCAGAGATCCCGATCTACTCGAACAGCACCGCGGGGGTGTATCCCTCCGAGAACGCCGCCATAGGACGGATGCTCATCGAGCACCTGACGCAGCCGGTGCGGTTCCAGGACCAGATCGAGGCGATGTACGCGGCGGGGGCCCGAACCTTTATCGAGGTTGGACCGGGCCAGGTCCTGTCGGGGCTCGTGCGCCAGATTCTCGGCGAGCGCCGCGCTCTGGTGCTCACAGCCAACCCGCGAGGATCCACGAGCGCGGTGGAGGATTTCCTCAAAGTCGTGGCGCGCCTCTTTGTCCATGGGGCGGCGCTTCGCTGGGAGAGGCTGTTTGCGGGATGCGAAATCCCTTCCGTGGACCTCGAAGCACTGCTCCAGGACGGAGAGCCTTCCTCGCCGACGGCATGGCTTGTGGACGGAGCAAGAGCGAAGCCCCCCGGCAACCTGACGCGGCCCCGCGGTGGACTGCCTGCGGCACCTGCCCCTCAACAGCACGCAGGAGAGGCGGCCCCACCGGGCATCCCCGGGGTTTCTCTGACACATGAGAGCGGCGGGACCGCGGTGGACGCGATGGCCGCCTTTCAATCGGCCATGCGCCAGTTTCTCGAGTATCAGGCACGAGCGCAGGAGCGGCGACAGCAGTTGATGGAGCGGTTCCTCGACACCCAGCGGGCCATCACAGAGGGGTACTTCAGGGGCTCGGTCGATGGTGACCTCCCCTCGTCCGCACAGGTGGTGCTGGGACTCGAACCGGTGGCAGGGGCGGTGGCAGGGGCTCTCCCCGCGCCGGCGCTCCCTTCCCGGGAACCGGAGGGGCGGGGTTCCGTCGAAGAGGTCCTGCTCGGGCTCATGAGTGAGCGCACGGGCTACCCGGTGGAGATGCTGGGGCTCGATCACAACATGGAGGCGGACCTTGGGATCGATTCGATTAAGCGAGCGGAGATCTTCGGAGCGCTGCGCGAGCGCATGGGTCTCACCGGGGAGGTGTACGATCAGGAAGAATATTTCCTGGCCATTGCGAAGCTCCGCACCCTGCGTGAAG
>JANONS010000247.1:0-2891 GCA_031420915.1 Armatimonadota bacterium | reverse complement strand
AGAGAGCACAGCCAGGTTCGAAATCCATGCGGTCCCCGTCCCGCCTATTCCTCTGGCACTGAACGACACCTTTCGAAACCCGGCGGATCGGCCTTAGCGTTTCTGCAGGCCCTTGATCCACGAATCGCGCAGAGTGATGATGCGGTTGAAGACCAGGTGGCCCGGCCGAGAGTCTACCGGGTCCTGCCAGAAGTACCCCAGCCGCTCGAACTGGTAGCGGGTGTCCTGCGGATCCTTGAGTACGCTCGGCTCGACATGGCCCTCCACCACGGTCAGCGACTGCGGGTTCAGGTGGGCGGTGAACTCGCCCTCGCCCGCCTCCGGGTCGGGGACGCTGAAGAGGCGATCGTAGAGGCGCACCGCGGCCTTCACCGCGTGGGCAGCGGAAACCCAGTGGAGGGTGCCCTTGGGTGGACCTCCGGCGGGATTCTTTCCCAGGGTATCGGCGTCGTAGGTGCAGCGCAGCTCGACGATCTCGCCGCCCGCGTCCTTCACCACTTCGTCGCAGCGGATCACGTAGGCGTGCCGCAGCCGCACGTGCCCTCCGGGGACCAGGCGATGAAAACCTTTGGGCGGGTGCTCCAAGAAGTCCTCGCGCTCGATGTAGAGTGCTCGCGAGAACGGCACCGTTCGAGAGCCCTCCTTCAGCACGTCGCGGGGCCAGTAGGGAGCCTCGAGGTGCTCCACCTTTCCCTCGGGGTAGTTGGTCAGCACGACCCGGAGGGGCCGGAGCACGGCGAGCACGCGGGGCGCGCGGTAGTTGAGGTCGTCGCGCACGGCCGCTTCGAAGATGCCGAGGTCCACGCGGCTGTTCGTCTTGGCCACGCCGATGCGGTGGGCGAACTCGCGGATGGCCTCGGGAGTTACCCCCCGCCGCCGCAGACCTGAGATCGTAGGCATGCGGGGGTCATCCCACCCCTGGACGTACCCGCCCTCGACCAATTTGATCAACCTGCGCTTGGACAGCACCGTGTAGTCCAGGTTCAGCCGGGCGAACTCGTACTGGTAGGGACGTGGGGATTCGGGGAGGCCGCACTTGCCGCGCAGGTTCTCCAGCAGCCAGTCGTAGATCGCCCGGTTGTTCTCGAACTCCAGCGTGCAGATGCTGTGCGAGATTCCTTCGATGGCGTCGGAGAGGGGGTGCGCGAAATCGTACAGCGGGTAGATGCGCCACGCGTCCCCGGTGCGGTAGTGCGCGGCGTGTACGATGCGGTAGAGGACCGGGTCGCGCAGCTTCATGTTGCGGCTGGCCAGATCGATCTTGGCCCGTAGGACGTGCGCGCCATTGGGGAACTCGCCGTCCCGCATCCGTCGGAAGAGGTCCAGGTTCTCCTCCATGGTGCGGTCGCGGTAGGGGCCCGGCCTGCCGGGTTCCGTCACGGTGCCCCGGTAGGCGCTGATCTCCTCGTCGGAGAGGCTGTCCACGTAGGCCTTGCCCTCGCTGATGAGCTGGACCGCGCACTCGTAGAGCCGCTCGAAGTAGTCCGAGGCATAGCGCTCCCGGGCCCACTGGAAGCCCACCCACTGCACGTCGCGCTTCATGGCCTCGGCGTACTCGCTGGACTCGGTCTCGGGGTTGGTGTCGTCAAAGCGCAGGTTGCACTCGCCGCCGTAATCGAGCGCCAGGCCGAAGTTCAGGCAGATGGACTTTGCGTGGCCGATGTGCAGGTAGCCGTTGGGCTCGGGCGGGAAGCGGGTGACGACTTTGGGGTAGCGGCGCTGCCGAAGGTCTTCGTCGATGATTTCTGTGATGAAATTGGGGCTGACGCGCCGCGGTGTGGTTGGGACGTTCGTCTCGCTGCCCATGGCGACTCCTGCGCCCAAGGATACACCGAGAGATGAGGAGGAGGGAGGGGAGGACCTCACACCCTCTTCGAGAATGACCCTGGAGGGATGGAACCATGGATCCTGTTGCTGATCTGAAGGACAAGGCCAGGATCACCTGGGCGAAGGGGTCGTACGGGGAGATCGCGCGCAACCTGATCCCGATGTCGGCCCACCTCGTGGCCTCGGTTGGCCCGATCCGTGGTGAGCGCGTGCTCGACATCGCCTCTGGCACAGGGATCACCACGATCACGGCTCGCCTTGCCGGCGCAGATGTGGTGGGTCTTGACCTGACGCCCGAACTCCTGGCGGAAGCGAAGAGGCTTGAGCA
The DNA here is from genome assembly GCA_031420915.1 of Armatimonadota bacterium. Taxonomy (GTDB): domain Bacteria; phylum Sysuimicrobiota; class Sysuimicrobiia; order Sysuimicrobiales; family Humicultoraceae; genus JANONS01. Next base: position 736 of record JANONS010000247.1, on the reverse strand, counting down.
GGCCGCGGGGGCCGAGGGGATCGACTGGCGCGAAGGGGATGCGGAAGCCTTGCCGTTTGAGGACGAAGCCTTCGATGTCGTCCTCTCGAGCTTCGGCCACATGTTCGCCCCCCGCCCGGACGTCGTCAGCCGGGAGATGCTGCGCGTGCTGCGGCCCGGCGGTCGCATTGCCTTCACCACCTGGCCCGCCGAGCACGCCACGGGGGTGATTCTCAAGGCGGTGGCCGTCCACGTCCCCCCGCCTGCTGGAATCCCGTCGCCGCTCGCGTGGGGAGACCCCCAGACCGTCAAGGAGAGACTCGGTCCCGGCGTGAAGGACATCGTGTTCCAGCGTGGCGTGGTCAGGTTCTACGCGCTGGGCCCTGCCCACGTCTGGACCATCTTCAGCACTTACTACGGGCCCACGATCCGGGCGGTCGAGGCCGTGGGTCCCGACAAGGTCGCCGCCCTGCGTCGCGACTTCATCACCGCAATTGCCCCATTCGTCCACGACAATGTCTTGCACCAAGACTATCTTCTTACCAGGGCTGTGAAGCCATGATCACCGTCAAGAATCTGCTGATCGACCACCTGGAGCATACCTTCGAGAAGGAAGCCTGGCAGGCGCCCCTGGCGATGGCGGTCCAGGGTCTCACCGCCGAAGAGGCCGCGTGGAAGCCCTCGCCGGAGCGTCACTCGATCTGGCAGATCGTCCGCCACGTCATCTGGTGGAAGCGAGACGTCCTGCAGGCGTGGG
>JANONS010000246.1:0-13096 GCA_031420915.1 Armatimonadota bacterium | reverse complement strand
GGTGAGCAGTCCCGTGCGGGCGTTCGGCGCCGTGGGAGGCACGCCCCTCTTCATCGCAAGCGGAGCGGGGGCGCGGGTGGTCGATGCGGACGGGCACGCCTACTGGGACTACATCCAGGCCTGGGGTCCGCAGATTCTGGGGCACGCTCACCCTGTGGTTGTCCGCGCGGTCCAGGAGGCCTCAGAGCGGGGCCTCGGGTTCGGCGCGCCCACGGTCGCCGAAGTGGAGCTGGCCCGCCTGCTCGTCGAAGCCGTGCCATCCATCGGGCGCGTGCGCTTCGTCAGCACCGGCACGGAGGCGACGATGACCGCGCTCAGGCTGGCCCGCGCCGCCACCGGCAGGTCCCTGATCGTGAAATTTGATGGGTGCTACCACGGGCACGCCGACGCGCTCCTCGCCCGGGCCGGGTCAGGTCTCGCGACCTTCGGCATTCCCGCGTCTCCCGGAGTCCCGGCAGAGGTGGCCGCGCTGACACTGACGCTTCCGTATAACGATGCGCAGGAGGTGCGGGCGGTCTTCGGCGAGCGGGGAGCCGATATCGCGGCGGTGATCGTGGAGCCGGTGGCCGGCAACATGGGGGTCGTGCCGCCCGCCCCCGGATTTCTGGAGACGGTGCGCGAGGTCACGACGCGGGCGGGGAGCCTGCTGATCTTCGACGAGGTGATCACGGGGTTTCGCGTCGGATGGAGCGGTGCCCAGGGCCGGTACGGGATCACGCCGGATCTGACCTGTCTCGGGAAGATCATCGGCGGCGGCCTCCCTGCGGCCGCCTACGGCGGCCGGAGCGACTTGATGGAGCACGTGGCGCCCGAGGGCTCCGTCTACCAGGCCGGGACCCTCTCGGGCCATCCCCTAGCGATGCGGGCGGGGACAGAGACGCTGCGACTTCTGCGGGAGCCCGGGACATACGAGCGGCTGGAGACCTTGGGAGCGGCGCTGGAAGCGGGGCTCCGCGATGCCGCACGGCGGAGGGGGGTGGCCCTGACCATCAACCGGGTGGGCTCGATGCTCACGCCCTTCTTCACGGAGGGGCCGGTGACAGACTACGCCTCCGCGTCGCGCGCCGATCCCCGGGCCTACGCGCGATTCTTCAACGGGATGCTGGCCCGCGGCGTGCTGCTGCCGCCTTCGCAGTTTGAAGCCTGGTTTCTCTCGCTGGCCCACGGCGAGACGGCGATCGAGGAGACGATCCGGGCAGCGGCAGCGGCGCTCACGGAGTTCTGACGGGATCATCCTGGAGACTTCAACGACGCGGCACAGCCTCCCACGCAACGATCGCTTCCTGCGCGCCTGCCGGCGGGAGCCCGTCGACCGTACGCCGGTCTGGTTCATGCGCCAGGCGGGCCGCTACGACCCCGAGTACCGGGCCCTCCGCGAGCGCTACGCGCTGAAGGAGATCTTCCGGCAGGCGGAGGTGTGCGCGGCGATTGTCCTGCAGCCCGTCCGCCGGCTCGGGGTGGACGCCGCCGTCCTCTTCGCGGACATCACCCTGCCCTTCATCGGCATGGGCGTGGCCTTTGAGTTTCGCGAGAACGTCGGCCCCGTGCTGGAGGCCCCGCTCCGGGATGAGACGGCGGTAGGGAACCTCCGTGTCTTTGAGCCCGAGACGCACGTCCCCGCGATTCTTGAAGCCATAGAGATCGTCACGCGCGAAGCGGAGGTGCCGCTCATCGGCTTCGCCGGCGGGCCCTTCACGCTGGCCTCCTACCTGATCGAGGGTGGTCCCTCTCGTGACTTCGCCCGCACGAAGGCGGTCATGTGGACACAGCCGGCCACGTGGGGATTGCTCATGGAGCGGCTCGTCGAATCCACCATCGCCTACCTACGCGCCCAGGTGGCCGCGGGGGTCCATGCCGTGCAGCTCTTCGACTCCTGGGCGGGTGCGCTCGGCCCGGAGGACTACCGGGAGTTCGTCCTGCCCTACACCCGGAGGATCTTCCAGGCGCTGTCTCCGCTTGGCATCCCGGCGATCCACTTTGCCACGGGTGCATCGGGGATCCTGCCGCTGCTCGTGGAGGCGGGAGGGGAGGTGCTGGGCCTCGACTGGCGCGTCCCGCTGGATGAGGCGTGGCGGCGGGTCGGGTTTCAGGTGGGCGTCCAGGGCAACCTCGATCCGGCGACGCTGCAGGCGCCCTCCGAGGTAGTCGCGGCGCGCGCGGAGGACGTTCTTCGCCGGGCGGGGGGACGGCCGGGGCACATCTTCAACCTCGGTCACGGCGTGCTGCCCGAGACGCCGCCCGAGACGCTGCGCCGGCTGGTGGAGTTCGTGCACGACTACCGGCTCGCGGCGCGAGAGCAGGCCGAAGCATGAGCGCAGGCGCGGTGGCGCCGGGGTCTACCGCCGTGCTGCTGATGGCCTACGGCAGCCCTGCCACCCTGGAGGAGGTCGAGCCGTACTACACACACATCCGTGGAGGGCGGCGCCCCACGCCTGAGCAGGTTGAGGCGCTGCGCAACCGCTACCGGTCGATCGGTGGGGCCTCGCCGCTGCTCGCGATCACGCGCGCGCAGGCGGAGGCGCTGGGGGCGCGCCTCGGCATCCCGGTCTACATCGGCATGAAGCACTGGCACCCATTCATTGAGGAGACGGTCGAGCGGATGCACGCGGACGGCGTGGCGCGCGCGGTAGCCATCGCGCTGGCGCCGCACTACTCGCGCATCAGCATCGGCGGGTACATCAACGCGGTGGAAGCGGCGGTGGCGCGGTTCGGCGGTCCGCAGATGGCATACGTCCAGTCGTGGCACCTCCACCCGCTGTTCATCGACGCGGTGGTGGAGCGAGTCCGCGAGGCCCGCCGCCGCGTCGATCCGCAGGCGCCTGTGGTCTTCACCGCGCACAGCCTGCCGAAGCGGATTCTGGAATGGGGCGACCCCTATGTGGATCAGCTCGTGGAGACGGCACGGACCGTAGCGAATGCGGCAGAGGTCGGGCGCTGGTCGTTTGCCTTTCAGAGCGCCAGCGCGACCGGTGAGCCCTGGTTGGGTCCAGATATCCTCGACGTCATCCGCGAGGTGCACGGGACGGGCGTGCGCGAGGTCGTCGTCTGCCCCGTCGGATTCGTGGCCGACCACCTCGAGGTGCTGTACGACATCGACGTGGAGGGCCGGCGTCTCGCCGACACGCTCGGCATGCGCCTCATCCGCACCGAGTCCCTGAACGCGTCGCCGCCGTTCATCGAGACCCTGGCTGCCATCGCCAGGCAGCATCTGCAGCGGGTGGGCGCGGAGGCCTGAGGGCGCGGGCTTTCTCCTCTTAGTCAGAGTTCTCCCTATAATAGACAAGGCAGTTTCCCTGCGGCGTAGGGCCGGGCGTATGGCCCAGGCGGCCGTGGCCGTGCTGCTGACTGAGAGATTTCGATGATGCCCATCGGAGACCAGCGCGTGATCCGCTGCGCGCGATGCGACATGGAGAATCCTCCCGAGGCGCAGTTCTGCATGCGGTGCGGGGCGGCGCTGACCCGTTCGTGTCCCGCCTGCGGCACAGACAACCCGCGGGATGCCGACTTCTGCCTGCGCTGCGGAACGCCACTCGCGGAGGGGAGTTCAGCCGAGCGGCGGGTGCTGAGCATTCTCTTTGCCGACCTCATCGGCTCAACGCCGCTGACGAACCGGTTGGACCCCGAACCGATGCGGAGGATCATCGCCGAGTACTTCTCATCGATGCGCGAGGAGGTCGAGCGGCACGGCGGCATCGTGGAAAAATTCATCGGCGACGCGGTGATGGCCGTCTTCGGCCTGCCCGCAACGCACGAGGATGATCCCGAGCGGGCAGTGCGCGCGGCGGTGGCCATGCAGCAACGGATGCCGGCGCTCAACGTACGCCTCGACGCCGATCTGCACATCCGGATCGGGATCAGCACCGGGGAGGTCGTCGCCGATCCTCGGGCGGTGCAGTCCGGCGAGTTCATGGTGACCGGCGAGGTCGTCAACCTGGCCGCCCGGCTGCAGCAGCACGCTGCGTCCGACAGCATCGCAGTCGATGAACGCACGTACGGCGCGACGAAGCTGGCAACCCTGTACCGGCCGCTCCCGCCCGCAGCCGATGGTGAATTCGCCGGACGGCCGCGCTGGCAGGTCGTGGGGCTGGCCGAACGCCCTGCGGCCAAGGGTCTCCGATCGTCTCTCGTAGGCCGGGACGATGAGATGCACTTCCTCCGCGCCCTGTACCGACGCGTGGTGGAGGGCCGCCAGCATCATCTCGTGACCGTCATCGGGAGTGCCGGGGTGGGGAAAACGCGTCTGGTGGAGGAGCTGCTCCAGGTCCTGGGCGATGCCGCCGATCCCCCGCAGGTGTTGCGCGGGCGCTGTCCAGCCTACGGCGAGGGGCTCACCTACTGGCCGCTGGCGGAGATGCTGAAGCAGGAGGGCGACATCAAGGACAATGATGCGGCGCACACCGTCAGTGAGAAGCTGCGCACGAGCATTCAGCACGTCTGCGGTCCGCTGTTCGGCCGCGAAGAGAGCGAACGCATCGCCCAGGACCTGGCCTCGGTGCTGGGAGTGGAGTTCCCGCAGGACGACGAGGTGCTCCGGCGCGACCGGTTGCAGGGGCTGAAGCTGGCCGTGGAGGGGCGTCCGGCCGACTCAGGGGATGTGCGGGCGGCAGGGGAGCGCCCGACGAGCGACCTCCTGCTGCGTGCCGTCCGTAGCTTTCTCATGGCCAAGGCGCAGGCCCGGCCGCTCCTCCTCATCTTCGAGGACCTGCACTGGGCAGAGGAGAGCCTGCTCGATCTGGTTGAGCACCTGGCGCTGCGCGGCGTGGACGCGCCGGTGCTCACGCTCTGCCTGGCCCGGCCGGAACTGTTTGAGCGGCATCCCGAGTGGGGCGGACGCATCCGCAACTATACCGCCCTGTCACTCTCACCGCTGCCGAAGGAGCAAGGTCGCCGCCTCATCGGCGAGCTGCTGCAGAGTCAGGCCATCCCGGCGGACGTCCGCGACGCGATCATCGCCAAGGCGGAAGGCAATCCCTTCTTCATCGAGGAGATCCTGCGCATGCTCATCGACGGGGGCAGCCTGGTGCGCGACGAGCGAGGGTGGCACTGGGCCTCGTATCCCCTGGAGATCCGCATCCCCGACACGATTCACAGCATCCTGGCGGCCCGCCTTGATCTGCTGCCGGCACTGGAACGGCGAGTCACTCAGGATGCTGCGGTGGCGGGACGGATCTTCTGGTTGGGGGCGTTGGTGGCCACCGATGGCCTCAACGCCACAGAGGCGGTGGCTGCGCTGGAACGGCTACAGGAGCGGGAACTGGTGGAGGAGCGCGCCGTCTCTTCGCTGGCGGGGGAGCGGGAGTTTGCCTTCAAGCACGCGCTCATCCGCGAGGTGGCGTACTCCACCCTGGCCAAGGCGGCCCGCAGTGACAAACACATCCGCTTCGCCGGCTGGCTCGAGACCACGGCTGCCGAGACCGCCGACAAGTTTCTGGCGGTCCTGGCCTATCACTACGAGCAGGCCTGGCGCTATCGTTTCGAGACCGGAGACAAGGCGGTGGATCTGGCACGGAAGGCGATCGATGCGCTGCGGGCAGCGGGGGGGCGGGCTCTGGCCCTGCGCACGCTGCCGGAAGGGCGACGGCTGACCGAACGGGCGCTGGCCATTCTGCGAAACGCTGGTCTGGCGAACGACGTGCCGCTTCTCCTCGAACTGTTGACGAACCGATCTGAGATCGTGAAGTGGATGACCCAGCCGGCAGTCGTGTTGGAAGACACGGAGACCGTCTTGCGCCTGGCCCCGACGATCGGTCGGGACGACCTGCTGGCGCGCGCCTGGCTGAACCGCGCCTTTGCTGAGTACGAGCGGGAACGCCTGCAGCCCGCCGAGGAGGCCCTGAGTCGGGCCCTGGAGCTCTTCGGGAAGCGCGGCGACCGGCAGGGCGAGGCGGATGGGCTGGAGGTGCTCGGCCGGATCATCGAGGGACTTCGGGGGAAGCTCAGCAAGGCCCAGATCGCCTACCGGAAGGCCTTCGATCTGTACCGGGCACTGGGGGACGGACAAGGTATGGCCCGGACGATGGCCCGGCTCGGCCGTTGTGTGCTGAACGGCGGCGGCCTGAGTGACGCGCGGCCGATCCTCGTCGAGGCCCTCACACTCGCGCGGCAGCACCACGAGCGGATCAGTGAGACGAACAGCCTGATGGGACTGGCGGTTCTGGCGCACCTGACCGGCGATGCCCCCGAGGCGATCCGTCTGCACCAGGAAGCGATCGCGATGATGCAGGAACTCGGGGACCCCGCAGGCTTGGCTGGCATCCGGCGGCACCTGGGGATGCACTACCTGCGTCAGGGCAGACTGGAGGAGGCGGAGCGGGAGATGCAGTCCGCCCGCGCAGTCTACCGGGAGCATGTCCAGGCCGAGCCGGTCTTCATCCTGCGCAGTCTCGCCGAGGTATACCTGGCGAAAGGTGATCTTCTCACGGCGGCCGACTACGCGGAGCAGGCTTTAGCCGGCGTCGATGCCGCCGACGACATTTCGAAGGCGACACACGAAGCCACTCTGGGCAAGGTGCGCGCGGTACAGGGGCGCGGGGAGGAGGCGGAGGCGCTCTTTCAGCGGAGCCTGGAGATCCTGGAGGGCAGCGAATATCGCATCGATCTCGCCATCACGCTGATGAAGTACGGTGAGGCGTTGCTCCTGCTCGACCAGCCGCAGCGGGCGCGGCCCCTCCTGGAGCGAGCGCGGACACTGTTCGCCGAGATGGAGGCGACGCAGTTCGTCAGCGAAATCGGCACGCGCCTGGAGATGGTGGCGACATGAGGACGGAGCGCGTCCTCATCGTCATCCCCCTGTTCAACGAGGAGCAGACGCTGGCGCAGGTCCTGGTGGAGGTGCGGCAGGCGGTCCCCGGCGCCGACGTCCTGGTGGTGAACGTCGGCTCCGCGGATCGGTCCGCGGCCATTCTGGAGGCGGAGCAGGCGCGGGACCCGCGGCTGCAGGTGATCTCGCGCACGGAGAACCTGGGCTACGGACAGTCGCTCATCCACGGGTTCGCCCACGCCATCGCCCACGGGTACGACACGGCCGTCACCATCGACTGCGACGCGCAGCACGAGCCGCAGCAGATCCCCCAGTTCGTGGCGGCCCTGCGCGAAGCCGACATCGTCTCCGGCAGCCGCTACCTCGATCCCGCCATGGGCGGTGACCCCGCGCCACCGGACCGGCTGGCGATCAACCGCGAGACCACCGATCGGCTGCGCGAGCTCACCGGCTACCCGCTCACCGATGCCTGGTGTGGCTTCAAGGCCTATCGGGTCGACGCGCTCCGCCGGATGGAACTGACAGAACCGGGGTATGGGATGCCGCTGCAGGTGTGGGTTCAGGCAGCGAGTCTCGGGCTTCGGGTGAAAGAGCTCCCCGTGCCGCGGATCTACAAGAACCCCGAGCGCCGCTTCTGGGGCGGGCTCGATGACGCCGCAACACGGCGCCGCTACTATCAGGATGTGCTGGAGAAGGAACTGGAGCGCAGCGGCCGATGGCGCGTATCCTCGCGATAGGTCCGCATCCGGATGACCTGGAGATCGGCATGGGTGGCACGATCGCCGTGCTGCTCGCCCAGGGCCATGAGGTCACGATGTGCGACCTGACGAACGGCGAGCCCACGCCGCGCGGCACGCCGGAGCGGCGGGCGGAGGAGGCCGCGCAGGCGGCGCGCATCCTGGGGGTGGGGCGGCGCGTCACCCTGGAGCTTCCCAACCGCGAACTGGCGGATACCGTGGACAGCCGAAAGGTCGTGGCCGAGGTCATTCGGGAGGTGCGGCCCGAGGTGCTCTTCATCCCGTACTGGGTCGACGCCCACCCCGACCACGTGGCGGCGTGCGCCCTGGCGGAAGCGGCGCGCTTCTATGCCAAACTCACCAAGACGGAGATGCGCGGCGAGCCCACCTACCCGCGGCGGGTCTTCCATTTCCTCTGCACCCATTACCGGTTGCACGTCAAGCCGACCTTCCTGTTCGATGTCAGCGACACCTTTGAGCGGAAGCTTGAGGCGGTGGCCGCGTACACCTCCCAGTTCACCGACGACCGCGGGGAGCTGTGGATCCTCGATGCCCTGCGCGCGGAGAACCGCTACTGGGGCTCTCTCATCAGACGGCCGTACGCCGAACCGTTCATCGCCCGCGAAGAACTCGGGCTGCGCAATCTGGATGTGATCCTCTAGCCGTGGTTGAACACGTGATCGCTCGCCCCCTCGAGGTCCCGGAGCGGTCAGGTGAGGTCCTGCTCGCGCCTGCGGGAGTCGACCTCCTCGACCTGGCCCGCCGGAACCGCCGGAGCCTGGCAGGGGAGCGGACGCCGATTGCAGGGGTGCCGCTCGGGGAGCTGCGTGAGCGGGCGCAAACGGAGATCCTGCCGCTGGCCCGCCGGTACAGCGCAGCCATGGATGTGGGTGCCGTCCCCGAAGGCGATCTGCTGCTGGCAACCGGACACCAGCCGGTCTTTCCCCACCCGGGCATCTGGGTGAAGTACCTGCTCCTCGACCGCCTGGCAGGAAAGGGGCACACGGGGCTGGTGGTGATCGTCGACAGCGACGCGATGGAGCCGGCGGGCGTCGATGTGCCGTCCTTCGCCTCGAGTCTCGTGGAGCGGCGCCATGAGACCCTCCGCAGCGTCGGCCCTGAGGAGCCATACGAGACCCAACCCCCCCCCACAGAGGACGAGTGGGCCCGGTTCCTGGACAGGGTGGATCAGCACATCCGGACGGTGTCTGAGGCGGAGATTCGGGAGCCGTGGCAGGAGTTTCTCCGGCTGCCCCGCCCGTCCGTCTCCTCGTTCACCGCATTCCTGACCGCGCTGCGACGGCGGTACGAAGGTCCTCGCGGCTACCTGGATGCGCCCGTCTCTGCGATTGCGGAGAGCGAGGCGTTCCGCCGCTTCTTCCTGCACATCGCCCGCGACGCCGGGCGATTCGTCGAGGTGCACAACCGCCACCTCGAGGCCTACCGCGAGCAGCACCGCCTCCGCACGGAGGCGCAGCCCTTTGCCAACCTGGAGCGGGCGGGGGACCGCATCGAATTGCCGTTCTGGACGCTGGCGGATGGCCGACGCCGCCGGCTGCTGCTGGACACGCGGCACAACGCGGTGGGACCGCCCGAGGGCCCCACCGTCCCTCTTCCCTCGGATCCCACCGATCCGGCCTTCACCCGGCTCCGGCTCCGCCCCCGGGCGCTGGCGCTCACGGCGTTCACCCGTCTGCTGCTGGTTGACCTCTTCATCCACGGGGTCAGCGGTGGGCGCTATGATCGGGTGACCGACCAGGTGATCGCAGAGTTCTTCCAGGTCGCTCCGCCCGGGTACGCCGTGGCAACGGCGACCCTCCACCTGCCCTTCGCCGCCTCCGCGGATCCAGAGGCGACGCGGCAGGCCCTCCACCGGATGATCCAGGAGGCGCGCCACAACCCGGAGCGGCTGCTGGTCCATGCCTCCCCCGAGCAGCAGGCGCTGGTCGAGGAGAAGTGGCGGCAGATCCGCCGGTTGGACGAGGCGGGCCTGTCGCGGCAGGACCGGCGCGCCGCGACCGGGGCGATCCGGCAGATCAACGAACGGCTCGGTGCGGCACTGACGGAGCGGTTGGGTGAGATGGAGGCGGCGCTGGCCGCCCTCGACGAGCGGCGCGGCGCGACAGACGCGGCAGCCTTCCGAGGATACCCGTTCTTTTTGTTCAGGAGAGAAGAAGTGGAGGGGCTGGTGACGAAGATGTTAGCAGGAGGGTCCCGATGATTGAGCCAGGGAGTGCCGCACCCGAGTTCTCGCTCCAGGACGCCCGGGGGAGAACGGTCAGGCTGCGCGACTTCCGCGGCAAGCAGGTCGTCCTCTACTTCTACCCCAAGGACGACACGCCCGGCTGCACCACCGAGGCAACCGCGTTCCGCGACGACCACGGCGTCTACACCGACCGGAACGCCGTGATCATCGGCGTCAGCCCGGATGACGTCGCCTCCCATGCGAAGTTCGCTCAAAAATGCGGGCTGCCGTTCATGCTCCTTGCGGACCCCGACCATACCGTCGCTGAGGCCTACGGGGTGTGGAAGGAACGGGAGCGGGATGGACGCACGTTCTGGGGAATCGAGCGGACCACGTTCGTGATCGACCCGAAGGGACAGATCGCACAGGTCTTCCGCCGCGTGCGGCCCGACGGCCACAGCCGCGAGGTCCTGGAAGCTCTGGCGGCGGTCTGATACGCGAGCCACATGCGTCCAGCTCCTGCGGCCCTCCTCCTCGCCGGCGTGCTCTTCCTGGCGGCCTGCCAGCCCACTGTTGCGCTGCGCCCGTCCGTCCCACCGCTTGAGGAGGTCACGGTCGGGGCGGCGCCGCTCGTCGCGGAGACCTCCGCCCACCCTCCTCGTCCCGTGTTCCCCTCGACGGAAGAGGGGCGCAAGGTGTTTGAACGCACCTGCGCGCAGTGCCACGGGGTTCAGGGGCTGGGCGACGGGCCCCTGGCCACATTCCTGAAGGCGCCCCAGAAGAACCCCTTCACCGACACCATGCGCCTGCTGGGCATCGAGGCAAAGGTCGCCGACCTGCCTTCGCGGCCGGCCAACTTCCACAACCTCGTGCAGATGCGTCTGAACAGCCCGTTCAGCATGTACGAGGTCCTCACCCTGGGCCGGGCGCACACGGCCATGCCCGCTTTCGGCAAGAAGGCGGCCTACGGCGCGAACAAGTGGCCGACCATGCTCAGCGATGAGGCGCGGTGGAATCTGGTCTTCTACGAGTGGACCTTCGCCACATCGCCCGCGACCCTCGCCCGCGGCCGGACCCTCTACCAGGAACGGGTATTCCCCCTCACCGTCGGGGAGCTCGGCCAGATCCGCGTCACCTGCGCCGGGTGCCACGGGCCCGCAGGAGACGGCCGCGGCGGCGCGTTCAGCCAGACGATGGGGCGCACCATCTGGGGGTGGAACCTGCAGCAGGGTGTGGGGATCTTCACCGACCGGGATTTCCTGGTCAAGCGCAAGCCGACCGAACTCTATGCCCGGATCGCGGACGGCCACGGTCTGATGCCGGGCTACAAGCAGCGGCTCAGCGTGGATGAGATCTGGGCGCTGGTGGACTACATCTGGACGTTCGCTTACCAGTACACGCCGCCGAGAGGCCAGCAACCTTGATTCGCGGGCGTCTCGGCCCATAAACTGAATCTGGTGGTGACGAGTGGAGACGCGGCCGACGGTTCTTGACCGCCGGAGGTTCCTGAGGTTTATCACGACGCTGCCGGTGATCGCCGCCGCCGCGGCGTTTCTGTCGCCGCTTCTGCGGCTGCTGAAGCCCAACGTCAAGCCGTTCGAGGTGCTCTACAGCCCCACCAAGCCCAGCGACATCCCGGTCGGGGAATCCGCCATCGCGGCCACACTCTCCGAGGTGGCCAAGCCCTGGGACTTCAAGTACTTCGTCTTCACCCAGAAGTACCCGCAGTACACCCCGGAGGGGTTGCTCTCGGCCAACGTCCCGGGCGTCGTCATCCGCCTGCCTCAGAAGATCAAACTCCCCTGGTCCTGGGCCGCGGAGATCAACAAGCCGCAGTTCGTCGGTCAGGAGAACGACCTGATCGTCTTCTCGCGCATCTGCCCGCACCTGGGGTGCATCTACAACTTTGTTGGCAACTGGCAGGAGGTGACGGCCGGCTACGGCGGGTATGTGCCCCCGGAGGCCCGGAAGCATGCGTTGATGGCCTGCCCCTGCCACCTGTCCATCTATGATCCCGCGGACCCCACACAACCCGGCAAGGTCCTCTCCGGCCCGGCCCCGCGCCCGCCGCGCACCTTCCTCTATGAGATCCGCGGCGAGGAGATCGTCGTCACCGACGTCGAGCCCGGAGGGATTGCGTGACGATGGGGATCGCCGCGGGCGTCGGGGAGTGGCTTCGGGAACGCAAAGAGCACCTTGACCTCTTCGACGAGACCAAGGTCCAGTACCAGTACAACCCCCTCTACCTGCTGGGCCCGATGCTCTACTACTTCTACATGATCACGGTCGTCAGCGGCATCATCCTCATGCTCTGGTACGAGCCCACGACCACGGGCGCGTACGATTCCATCCTGCGGATTCAGCACGCCATCCCGCTCGGATGGCTGGTGCGGGGGATACACAAGTACGCGGCGGATGCCGTCTTCGTCGTCTTCATCCTACGCATCTATCGGATGTACTTCGCCGGGGAGTACAAGCGGCCGGGGGAACTCTCGTGGATGATCTTCTTCCTCGGGATGGTCCTGACGATGATCTCCGGCGTGACCGGGTACCTGCTCATCTGGAACCAGCGGGCCTTCTGGGCGGCGAAGACGATCCTGACCGTCCCGGTGTACCTGGACCAACTCACCGCGTTCATCCCCAAGGTCGGCGAGCAGTTGAACTTCGGGTCGTTGATCGCCTACGTCTTCCTGGGCGGCCCGGCGATCGGCCAGGCCACGATCACCCGCTTCTACGCCATTCACTACGCCATCTCGATCGTGCTGCTCATCCTGATGGAGGTCCACTTCTACCGGAAGCGCCACCAGGATCCCGGCCGCGGTTCCGGTCCGCGGCGGGCGCGGGTCGCCATGTCCTGGTTCCCGATGCTGCTCTTCTTCCTCATGCTGGTCTACATCAGCTGGGCGCTCCCCGCGGAACTCGGGCGGCGCGCCGACCCCAACCGCACGCCGCTGCCGATCCTCTCCGACTGGTACTTTCTGGCGCTCTACCAGTACGTGAAGTACACGCCGCCGCTGTGGGCGGGCCTGGGGCCGGGCCTCTTGATCGGGGTGGGGATGCTGGTGCCGCTCCTCGACCGCGGCAAGTCGCGTCACCCCATGGACCGGCCGCTCTTCTTCGTGCTGGGGCTCCTGGCGTTGTTCCATTTCCTGGCGTTGACGATCCTGATCATGTGGAACATCGCGGTGATCGAGCGGGAGCCGCCGTTGATCCTGCTGATCACGACGGTGGTGATGTCGCTGGCGTTCGTCTGGCATCTGCTCCACCGCCGGCGTCAACTGGCGCGGTCGCCATGACGCGGACCCTCGCCTCCTGGGCGGCCTTTCTCGTGGCCATCTACACCTTCTCTCATCTCTGGGGCGCGTTCCGGGGTGCCTGGGGGGGCCGGCCCGCCGTGCCGCCCGGGTCATTCCT
>JANONS010000245.1:0-3714 GCA_031420915.1 Armatimonadota bacterium | reverse complement strand
GTCGCCGGCGGCATGGAGAACATGAGCCTCGCCCCCTACCTCCTCGACCGGGCTCGCACGGGGTATCGCATCGGGAACGGGGCGATCGTGGACTCGATGCTGCAGGATGGTCTGGTGGACGCCTACAAGCACATCCACATGGGCAACTGCTGCGAGCTGCTCAACCGTGAATACCGGTTCACCCGCGAGGAGCAGGACGCGTTCGCGGCCCAGAGTTACCGGCGGGCCCTGGCGGCGATGAAGGACGGCGCCTTCGCCGCCGAACTCGTACCCGTCGAGGTCCCACAGCACCGGGATGGCATCGTGCGGGTGGAGGAAGACGAAGAACCGAGCCGGGTCAACTTCGAGAAGATCCCCACCCTCCCCCCGGCGTTTGAGGAAGGCGGGACGCTCACCGTGGCCAACAGCAGCAGTATCAGCGACGGGGCCGCGGCGACGGTGGTGGCGGCCGCAGAGGTCGCGCGCCGGCTCGCAAGACCGCCGCTCGCCCGGGTGGTCGGGCAAGCGGGGGCCGCGGGCGCGCCGGAGTGGTTCACCGTCCAGCCGGCCGCGGCGATCCGGCGCCTGCTCGACCGGGTGAACTGGACCCTCAGCGAGGTCGATCTTGTGGAAATCAACGAGGCCTATGCCTCCGTCGTGCTGGCGGCAACGCGGGACCTCGGCATCACCACCGACCGCGTGAACGTCCACGGGGGAGCGGTGGCGCTGGGCCACCCGATCGGCGCCAGCGGCGCCCGAATTCTCGCCACGCTCCTGCACGCCCTCCACCGCCATCAGAGGCAGCGCGGGGTGGCGAGCATCTGCCTGGGGGGCGGAGAGGCGGTCGCGCTGGCGGTAGAGCGGGTGTGAACCGGGAGTCCCCCGCTCTCATTGCAGGGCTAAGGCGCCGGGTAATTGGGCATATACAGAGGTGCGAGGCCTTACCCCTGTGGGCAGTTGACGGCTAGAACCGGCTTGCTATACTGATTTCCCGTCTCAACGAGGGCCACGCCGCAACGCTGGAGCCACCGACCAAGCCTTCACAGCCGGCTCCGGCCCAAGCGCGGCGGGTCTTTGGTAGGACGGGACTTGGGACCGCGGTCACGACAGCCGAGAGGTGCAGCATCACTCGGCGGCGACCGCGGTTCCGCCGTTTCTTACGGCTCCTTCGCGGGCCGGGCGAAGCGGAACAGCGGCGGGCTCCGGTGCGCAGCCAGTCTGATCCGCTCCCGGCGCTGCACAGTCACCTGCAGCCCGATGGACTGAAGCCCTTCAACGAACCCCCCCCGCAGGTTCAGCGCGGTGTGGAGCGTCAGGGGCTCGCCGATCGCGGCGATCGCAAACGGCGGGCGCATCGTCACGGCGCCGACGACGATGTCCTCGCCGTGATCGCGGAAGCCGGTGGTGGCCAGGATGCGCCCCCCGTTGACCGCGACCGCCTCGGCACCCGCAGACCAGAGTTCGTTGACCAGGCCGGAGAGATCCGCGGCGCGGATCCCCACGGGCAGGACCCCTCCGGGCGCCCCCTGCCTGCTCAGGCGAACGACGACCCCCGGGCCCTCAACCGGGATCAGGCCCAGCACCAGCCTGAAGTGGGCCAGGTCCTGCGCCATGGTCTCCGCGGTGCCCTGCCCCTCGACCACCGCGCGCTCGAAAACCGCCACCCGCTGCCGCAGTTGCCGGACCTCCGCCTCGAGCGCCTGCCGCGCCTGCTCCTGCTGTTTGAGGAGCACGGCGAGCTGCTGGACGCGGTGCGAGGGGAGTTCCACCTGGGCGCGCATGGAGCGCCCGGCCCGCCACTGGGCGACGGCCAGAAAGCCCGTGAGCAGGAAGAAGACCGCCAGCGGAACCTGCCAGGTGCGCATCGGGGTTGGCATCGGGGCTGAAAACATCCGGTCGATCTCGCCACCACGTTCGACGGTTGGGGCGGGACCCCCTTGCTTTCGCCGCTAGAGCGTTGCACTATTTGGGAGTGGGATGCTAGCACTCGCGACGTTAGAGTGCTAACCGGTTCAACCACCACATCGATAGGAGGGTAAGAGCAATGCCGGCAAAAACGTTGCTCTACGACGAGAACGCGCGCCGCGCGCTGGAGCGGGGCGTGGAGAAGGTCGCCAGCGCGGTCCGGGTCACACTCGGCCCCAGGGGCCGCAACGTTGTCCTGGAAAAGAAGTGGGGGTCGCCCACGATCACCAAGGATGGCGTGACGGTCGCCAAAGAGATCGAGCTGGAAGACCCCTACGAGAACATGGGGGCGCAGCTCGTGAAAGAGGTCGCCAGCAAGACCAATGATGCGGCCGGGGACGGCACCACCACCGCGACGGTCCTCGCCTCGGCGATGGTGCGGGAAGGTCTCAAGAACGTGGCCGCCGGGGCCAACCCGATGCTGCTCAAGCGGGGAATCGACAAAGCGGTCGAGGCGGTCGTCGACCACATCAAGAAGGCCTCGATCCAGGTGGAGGGGCACCACGATATCGCCCAGGTGGCGGGCATCGCGGCCAACGACCCTGAGATCGGCGAGATCATCGCCGACGCGATGGACAAAGTGGGCAAGGATGGGGTCATCACGATCGAGGAAGGGAAAGGGATCGAGACGACCGTCGAGGTCGTGGAGGGGATGCAGTTCGACCGCGGGTACATCTCCCCCTACTTCATCACCGATCCCGACAAGATGGAGGCGGTCCTGGAGGATCCCTACATCCTGATCACCGACAAGAAGATCAGCGCCGCGCGCGACATCGTCCCGACGATGGAGAAGGTCATCCGCACCGGCAAGCCCCTCGTGGTCATCGCCGAGGACGTCGACGGCGAGGCCCTGGCCACCCTGGTCGTCAACAAACTGCGGGGTGTGCTCCACAGCATCGCGGTGAAGGCGCCGGGCTACGGGGACCGGCGGAAGGCGATGCTGGCGGACATGGCGGTGCTGACCAACGGCCGCGTGCTCTCCGAAGACATCGGCATCAAACTGGAGAACGTCGAGCTCGAGATGCTCGGCCACGCCGACAAGGTGAAGGCTGAGAAAGAAGACACCACGCTCATCGGCGGCAAGGGCAACCGCAAGGATATCCAGGGGCGCATCGCCCAGATCAAGGCGGAGATCGAGGAGACCACCAGCGACTACGACAAGGAGAAATTGCAGGAGCGCCTGGCGAAACTGGCGGGGGGCGTTGCAGAAATCAAGGTGGGCGCCGCAACCGAGACGGAGATGAAGGAGAAGAAGCACCGCTTCGAGGACGCCCTCAACGCGACGAAGGCCGCGGTCGAGGAGGGCGTCGTGCCGGGCGGCGGCACCGTCTACATCCGCGCGCTGGAGGCCCTGAAGAAAGTCGAGGCCGAAGGCGATGAGATGATTGGTGTCTCGCTGGTGCGCCGGGCGGTGGAGGAGCCTGCCCGCCAACTGGCCGCCAACGCCGGGGCGGAGGGCAGCCTGATCGTCGAGCGGCTGAAGCGCGAGAGCGGCCGCACGGGCTATGACGTGACGGCGGGCAAGTTCACCGATATGGTGAAGGCGGGCGTGACGGACCCCACGAAGGTCGTGCGGCTGGCACTGCAGAACGCCGCCAGCGTCGCCGGGCTGTTGCTGACGACCGAAGCGCTGGTGGTGGAGAAACGGGAGAAGAAGAAGGCGGCCATGCCCATGCCGGGCGCCGGCATGGACGAAGACTTCTAAGCCGCGCCTCGTGATTCCTGAAGCCTAACCTCTCCCGATAAGGAGACGGCCACGGGGCGTAAGGG
>JANONS010000244.1:0-7987 GCA_031420915.1 Armatimonadota bacterium | reverse complement strand
GATGGTGTCGGCCCGCTGGTCGTCGGTCAGCACGATGACCAGCGTCGGCCTGGATGCCGCAGGCGCCCCGGTGGTCGGCGCGCCTGCTGAGAGTACCGCCAACACACAGAGGAGGGAGAGGACGATCGATCTTAAGCGCATGGGATCACCTCGTCAACCTAAGGGACACCGCCGGACGGAGTGTGGTTTACTGAGGCGTTCTGACCTCGCAGATCTTGCCCATCTCCGCCCAGGGGTACTCCGGAAGCAAGGGAACCGGTGTATAGCGCGCCTGCGCCGCCATGCGCCGCAGGTCTGCAATACGGTCGTCCGTGTGAGGGTGGTTCGACAAGTAGGTCAGGGCGCGCGGCACATCGCCCGCTTCCTTCTTGAGCACGAGGAACACGTCGATCATCCCCGCCGGGTCGATCCTCGCGGCCTGGAGCATCGTCATCCCGTCGCGATCCGCCGCCGCCTCGTCCTTCCGACTGTAGCGCAGCCCCCCGAGCGTGCCCGCGGCCTCAAGGGCGGATGCCAGTCCTCCAGCATCGCCCGTGAGCGCGGCGATCAGGGCGCGCATTGACATGTCACGGAAGAGGGCCTTGGTCGGGTGGCGCTGCAGCACGTGCTGGATCTCATGGGCGAGCACGCCCGCCAGCTGCTCGGGGGTCTTCGTCTTCTCCAGCAGACCCGCAAAGAGCACGAGATGACCGCCGGGAGCGGCGAGAGCGTTGATGGTAGGATCGGCCAGGACGGTGATGCGAAACGTGTAGGGGACCGGCGCAGACGGAGCGGTCAGGGTGGAGACAATGCGGTCGAGTACTTTCAGGCGCTCCGGGTCCGTGCAGCGCCGGCTCATCGCCGTCAGCTGCTCGACGACCTGCCGACCGAGCTGCTCTTCCCAGGAGACAGGAATTCGAGAGGCCACCGCGTTCGCGAAGGCGGGGATGCCCCACAGATAGAGGGCCGCGCCGAAGACGATCACCCCCAACCCGGCCAGGAGCGTGAGCCTGATCCGCATCGCCCGGCGGGTGGGGGTGTGGAACCGCGCTCGCGCGCCGGGTGCGAGCTGCTGAACGGCGGTGAGAAATGCGGCGTCCTCCACCACGAGGACTTCTGGCGTGTCCCGACCCTTTTCCAGCCGGACGTGCTCCCCAGCGTAGAAGCCCTGGGTCTGGCGAATCTGCTCGTACGGCCACCACAGGATCGTATCGTCCTCTCGCATGATGCGGAGGCCGGTGCTCATCACCGTGATCCTGACCGGCTGCCGATCGGCGCTGCGGCCGTCGAAGTAGGCACCGTTCCAGACGGTCTTCACGGCGACTGACCTCGCGGTTGCTTGCGGCTACAGTCCCAGATCGATATTGTAGGCGTCAACGCCCAGGAAATCGCCCAATTCCTCCCCGGCTGCGGACACCGCCTGGGCTTCCTGTCGGATCGCGGCCAGGTCCAGCGGCCCTTCGAGGGCGACCTGGCCAAAGGCGAACCGGATGTTGCGCACCATGACCCACGGCGTCGCCAGTCCTAGGGTGAAGATGAGCCGCAGCAGATTCCCCAGGTGCAACCGCAACAGGCGCCCCCCCGTGACGGTGGAGCGGAATCGCGCCGTCGCAAACGATGTGTGGCCAAAGAAATACCGCTGCAGATATGCGCTGAACCAGAACCAGTACACGACCAGCAGCACCGAGAACACTGCAGCCAGGAGAAGGATGAACCAGAGCCAGCCCACATCTCCAGACATCAACAGCCGCGGGAGCATTAGAGTCACGACAACGCTGACGACGACCACCGTCAGCACCGAGAGCACAACGGTCAGGAGAAAGGAACCAAACAGGTCGCGCCCCTTCCCATCGTAGCGAAACGGCGTCGCTCCATAGTAGGAGTGGTTGACCAGAAACCGGCGGATGTTGTTCTGGAAGAACGGGTAGTACAGCCCCAGGGTAATGAGGGTGAGCAGAGTCCCCGGCACAAACACCCTGACGAAGTGCCGCGCCGCGCCCCGGAACGAAAACCTGATGCCCCGCCACGAGGTTCGGCTCAGACGATACGCGCGGGATCGGACGATCACGATGGGCGTCACGATCAGAAAGAAGACGTACAGGATGACACCGAACACGATCTGGCCGACGAACCCCCACACAGTCTCTGCGAGCACCCGGCCCCCAAAGAGCGCAGCGAAAATCACAGCCACCTTGAGAAAGCCGACGAAGAGTTCCCTGCCCGTGCCGTGGTACGCGTACCGGTCCCCGTCAAACTCCATCTGACTATGCACGTAATTCCGGATGCGGGTCTTCCCCCAGAAGTAGTAGATCCCCAGCGTCATGATGGTGAGCAGCAGGTTGACGATGAAGATGCCAAAGAGCGTCCCGCCGCTCCCATGAAACGACCGATGCCGGACCGGAGGGGGCGCCGCGGCGGCCGCCGCTCCACTCACGGTGACACCTTGTTGCTCCCGCTGACCCTCACCTTGAATGCCCATGGCGTCCCTCTTCTTCACGCCGTATGTTCAGCCCTAGGGACCCGGGTCCTGCGTGGGATAGACCCTCAACCCAGTTCAGACGGGACCAGCGCCTCCACGAAGAGGGCCGGATCGAACGGGATGAGGTCCTCCAGGTCCTCCCCCGTCCCCAGAAACTTCACCGGCAGCCGCAACTCGCGGGCGATCGCCAGGACGATGCCGCCCTTCGCCGTCCCGTCGACCTTGGCGAGGACGATCCCCGTCACCCCCACCGCCTCGTGGAAGAGCCGCGCCTGGCTGATGGCGTTCTGCCCGGCGGAGGCGTCGAGCACCAGCAGCCGCTCCACCGTGGGCGGGCCATCGCGGGCGATGATCCGGTTGAGTTTGCGCAGTTCCTCCATCAGGTTGACCTTGGTGTGCAGGCGCCCGGCGGTGTCGACGATCAGGACGTCGATCCCCCGCGCACGGACCGCCTGGAGCGCGTCATAGACCACCGCGCCGGGATCCCCGCCTGGCTGCTGGTGGACGAGCTCCACACCCACACGCTCCGCCCAGATCGCCAGCTGATCGATCGCCGCGGCCCGGAAGGTGTCGGCGGCCGCCAGCAGGACCGTTCGCCCGTCGCGGCGGAGGCGCCAGGCGAGTTTCGCGATCGTGGTGGTCTTCCCGGTGCCGTTCACCCCCAGCATCAGCGCAACCGCGGGAGGGGGCTCCACCCGAAAGGGCTCACCGGGCCCGAGGAGGTCAACGAGGATCCGGCGCAGCGCCTGGCGGACATCCTCGGACGAACGCAGTCCGCGTTCGCTTCGCAACAGGGCCGCGACCTCACTCGCGGTGGAAGCGCAGGCATCCGCCAGGAGCAACGTCTCTTCAAGAGCAGCGAAGTAGGCGTCGTCGACGGCGCGGCCGGCGAGCGCGTCCAGCCGGAGGGTCAGGTGCTCGCGGGTGCGGGCGAGGCCTGCCTGCAGACGTTGAAACCAGGTCCGACCCTGTGCCACCTACCGCGCGGACTCGACAGCGACCTTGGCCGGCTCGAGCCGGCCATCCGGCGGCGCGGGACGCGTGCCCAGGCGCACCGACAGGACCGAGGAGACGCCGGGCTCCTGCATCGTCACCCCGTACAGGATGTCGGCCGCCTCCATCGTGCCCTTGTTGTGGGTGATGATGATGATCTGCGTGGAGGTGGCCAGGTCCCGCAGGAGTGTCGCGAACCGTTTCGTATTCGCATCGTCCAACGCCGCCTCCACCTCATCGAAGACACAGAACGGGCTCGGGTGCACCCGCAGCATCGCGAAGAGCAGCGCGAGCGCCACCAGCACACGCTCCCCGCCGGAGAGCGCCGCGAGTGACCGGGGCGGCTTGCCGGGCAGGCGCACGATGACCTCGAGCCCGGGCTCCACCTCCGGCGTCTCGTCCAGAAGTTCGAGGTGCGCGGCGCCGCCCTCAAACAGGCGGACGAACAGCCGGCCGAACTCCGCCGACACCGCCTCGAATGTCTCCTGGAACCGCACCCGCAGGACGCGGTCCAGGTGCTCCAGCAGACTCGCCAGCGCGGTGCGGGCGCCCTCGATGTCTTCGACCTGACGGGTCAGGCGGTCGATCCGCGCGGCCAGCGCTTCCTGCTCCCCGATCGCCCGGAGGTTCACCGGTCCCAGCGCCGCCACCAGCCCCCTCAGGGACTCCAGCCGCTGCCGCGCCTCCTCACGCGGGAGCGGCAGGCTGACCTGTTCCGCCTCCTCCCACGACAGGCCACAGGCTTCGCGGAGCCGCCGCTCCACCGCTTCCCACTCCGCATCCGCCTGCGCCGCGCGCACCTCTGCCCGGTGGCACGTGGCCTCGGCGGCCCTGGCCTCCTCCTGCACCTGCCGGGCCGTCTCCAACGCGGCGGCGTGTGCCTGATCCCGCGCCGCCCGATCCGCCTCCAGCGCGGTGAGCCGCTGCTGCAGGTCTTCGTGCTCCCGGGCCAACCGTTGCTGCTCCTGGCGGGCTTCGTCCAACCCCACCTCCAGGAGGTGTGTCTCCGCCGCCAGCACCGCGCCGTCCCCCAGCAGGCGCCCGCGACGCACGAGCAACGCATCCCGCATCGCGGCGAAATCCTGCTCGCGCCTTCGGAGGCCTTGCCCCTTCGCCTCCACTTCCGCCAGTCGGATCCGCAGAGAGACCTCCACCTCCGCAAGCGCGCGCTCCTGCTGCACCCGCTCCTGCCCGAGTCTCTCCAGTTCGGTGCGGGCGACCGTGAGGTCCCTCTCCGACGCGCCGTACCGATCCCGGAGCGCAGCCAGTGCGGCCGCCGCCTCATCGAGGCTCCGCCGATTCGCCTCGGTGTTTCCCCGGCGTTCCAGCGGCGACCCTTCGCCATTTCTCCCGCCTCGCGCCGTGACGACACCGTTCGGGGAGAGAAGTTCACCCCCAAGCGTCACCGCCCGGCCCTGGTGGCCCGAGGCGAGAACCCCCAGCGCCCCTTCCAGATCCTCCACGACCACGACATCACCCAGGAGCGCATCCACGGCGACGCGGGCATCGGCCTCTGCGCTGACGAACGAGGCCGCCCAGTCATGCACCCCTGCGGCATCTGGAAGTCGACCCGCGGAATGGCGCGGCGCGACCCGGTCCAACGGCAGGAATGAGACCGGACCTCGGCCGTTCGCCCGAAGGTGGGCCAGCGCCTGGCGGAGATCGTCAGTCCCCTTCACAAGCAGGCAGAACAACCGCCGGCCCAGAGCCGCCTCGATGGCGGGCCGATAGCGAGGCGTCACCTCAATCTGATCGACCAGCGCTCCCAGGATCCCCGCGAAGCGATCGGGGTGTTCCCGTTTGGCCAACAGAAGCGTGCGCGCCCCGTCCTCATAATCGACGAGCCCGGCGGCCGCCTCCTCCAGCGCCTGGATGCGGGACTCCAGCCGGTGGCAGGTGGCTTCGGCCGTGCGCACCTCATCGGCCGCCGCGTCCCGCTCCACCTCCACTCGCCGCAGCCGCTCCGCGGCCGCGTCCTGACGGTTCTTCAGATGATCGAGTCTGCCCCGCATCCCGCTGTGAAGCGCCAGGCCCGCGCGTTCTCCATCGCGGAGGGCGTTACGGTGTTCGTCGAGTTCGGCCCGCAACGCCGCCGCCGCCTGGTCCGCCGTCTGCCGTTCCGCCGAGACGGCGGCCAGATCCCCCAGGACGCTTTCCACCTCGCCTCCGAGGCCGGTGGCCTCCGCCTCGATCCGCTCCTCCTCGCGCCGGTGCGCGCTCATGCGGTTCTCCGCCCGCTCCACGGCGGCCTCGGCGGCCGCCTGCGCCCGCACCGCGTCCAGGAGGCGCCGCTGCCGCGCCTCCCACTCGCGCCCGAGTTCCTCGCGGAGGCGCTGAGACTCTTCGGCCTCGCGCTGCGCCCCTGATGCCTGCTCCTCCAATTCACGGAGCCGCGCGCGCGCCGTCTCCATCTGAGTCGTCGAGCGCTGTATCCCCTGCCGGAGCCGGCGTGCCTCGTCCGCGACGAGCGCCACCTCGAGTGTGCGGATTTCCACGGTGTAGGCCCGGTGCTGGCGCGCCACCTCCGCCTGTTCGGCGAGACGATCGTGCTGGATGCGCAGCTCACCCAGCAGATCGCCCAGGCGCTGCAGGTGTCCGGCCGCGTGTTCCAACCGCCGCAGGCTCTCGCGGCGCCGCCGCTTGTAGCGGGTGAGCCCCGCCGCCTCTTCGAGCAGCAGCCGCCGATCCTGCGGGGAGGCATTGAGCACCGCATCAACCTCCCCCTGCCCGATCAGAGCATAGGAGCGGCCGCCGAGGCCCGTGCCCAGAAACAGCATCTGGATGTCTCGCAGCCGGCAGTCCACCCCGTTCATGAGGAACTCTCCCTCGCCGCCACGGGTGGCGCGGCGCGTGACGCCGATCTCAGAAAACTCCAGCGGGAGGCGGCCGTCGGTGTTGTCGAGCGTCAGGGTCACCTGGGCGAGGCCGTGGGCGCGGCGCCCCTGGCTGCCGGCGAAGATGAAGTCCTCCATCCGGGTGCCCCGGAGCGCGTGCGCGCTCTGCTCCCCCAGCACCCAGCGAATGGCGTCGCAGAGGTTGCTCTTCCCGCTGCCGTTGGGACCGACCACAGCGGTGATGCCGGGGTGGAACTCGAGGTCGGTACGGTCGGCGAAGGTCTTAAAGCTGGCGAGCTCCAGGCGCTTCAGGTACACGCTGCGTCTCCTCCTCCGATGCCCTCTCTGTGCGGGATCGCTGGCGCGATCCGGCGCAGGAGGTCCCCAGGTGCGACTCAGGTGCGTTGGGGAACATGACCCTCTTTCTCTGCCAGCACTGATTGATAGAGCGCCGCGATCCGCCGGGCCAGCACGGGGGTGGCATACCCCGCGGCGATCTCACGCGCGCGCCGGCTCATGGTACTCCGGCGGGCGGGATCCGCCATCAGGTCGTGCACCGCCGCGGCCATGGCCTGCGGGGAGGGTTCGACGAGGACGCCGGCTTCGCCGTCCCCCACCACCTCCGCGGCGCCGCCCCGCGCTACCGCCACGACGGGCACGCCCGCTGCCATCGCTTCGACGAGCACAATCCCCTGCGTCTCGGTCTGCGAACCGAAGAGAAACAGGTCCGCGCCCGCCATCGCCTCCAGGGCCGCGTCATGGGGCAGGGAACCGGTGAAGCGGGTCCGCGCGGCAATCCCCAGCGCGCGGGCGAGGTCCTGGAGGGCCTCCGCGCTGGGCCCGCCGCCGACAATGAGCAGATACGCCTCCGCCCCCGCCGGTACCTGCTGGAAGGCCCGCAGGACCAGGTCCACGCTCTTCTCGGGCGCCAGACGGCTCACCGTCACGAGGAGCGGACGGTCAGCAGGAATCTCGTGACGCGCCCGCACCGCCCGCCCGTCGAGCCGGGCGAACCGCTCCAGATCAACACCTCCCGAGGGCAGCACCTCGATACGCGCGGTCACCCCCTGCGCCCGCAGCAGATCGCTGACCACTGCGGAGGGCGCGATCACCACATCGCATCGGTTGGCGAAGGCCCGCGTGTAACGCAGCACGAGACGCCGGCTGAGGTCGCGGTGGATCCACGGGACGTAGTGCACGTACTCGTGATACATCGTGTGATGGGTGAACACGAGCGGCCGGCGGAGCCGGCGTGCCACGCTGAGGGCCAGACGTCCCATGATGAACGGGGAATGGGCGTGTACGATGTCCACCTCCCGGTCCCGGAGATCGCGGAAGAGGTTGGCCCGGTACGGCACGGCGAGGGGAAAGTCCGGGTGCCCCGGTGGGACGATCGAGGGCAGGCGGAAGATGTCGGGGTCGGTGTCGCGGTAGCGCCGGTACCCGTGAGCGACGATCAGGACCCGGTGGCCGTCGGCCCGTAGCGCCCGACTGAAACTCTCAATCGAGGTCGTGACCCCGCTGATGCGGGGGAGGTAGGACTCCGAAAACATCGCGACCGTCAGCGCGCGCATCCCGACCTTCATTCGTGATGGGCCACCCGCTCCCTGTACGCGGCGCTCTGCCGCTCGACCCACGCCACCACCTCCGGATGAACCTCCTCCAGGTGGCGCCGGATCGCGTCCACGGCCTCCCGGTCAGG
>JANONS010000243.1:0-7609 GCA_031420915.1 Armatimonadota bacterium | reverse complement strand
GTCGATCCGGGTCCCGACTAATCGCCGTCGGGAGGCTAGGAATCCCCTAGGGGGGATGAGACCGATGCACGCGCGTCGAAAGAACTAACAGTGGCCCTGGGCACCCTCTCCCCTGGAGGTCCGTGATGCCGCCCGTGACCGAGACCTTCACGTTTCAGGCGCCGACCAACATCACGTTCGGCGCGGGAGCGCTCAATCAACTCGCGCAGGTGCTCGCCCCCTTCGGCCGGCGGCCCCTCGTGGTGAGCGACCCGGGCATCGCCGCGGCCGGCATTCTCCAACAGGTGCTCGATGTCCTCGCGCCGGTTGTCGCCCACATCGAGCCCTTCAGCGAGGTGGAGCCCAACCCCGGCAGCGAGACGGTCGAGCGGGCCGCCGGGGCCTACCGGCGGGGGGATTGCGACTGCGTGGTAGCGGTGGGCGGGGGGAGTGCTCTGGACGTCGGCAAGGTCGGTGCGGTCCTGGCGTCGCACGGCGGCGTGGTGCGGGACTACGAAGGGGTCGGCAAGGTGCCCGGACCGACCGTTCCCGTCGTGGCCATTCCGACGACGGCTGGGACGGGCAGTGAGGTGACCGCGAACGCCGTCATCTCGGATAAAGAACGCCGGATCAAGATGGTCCTTATCAGCCCCCACATGCTGCCTGCCGCCGCGGTGTGCGATCCCCTCCTGACGCTGTCCATGCCCCAGGGGCTCACGGCCGCCACCGGGATTGACGCGCTGGTTCATGGGATCGAGTGCTACGTGAACACCGTGGTGAACCCGCTGGCCAAGGCGCTGGCGCTGGAATCGATCCGGTTGATCGGCCGCGACCTGCGCACCGCATACGCCAACGGGCGGGACCTGGAGGCCCGGTACCATATGCTGCTCGCGAGTATGATTGCCGCGCTCGCTTTCACTCGGACGCGCCTGGGGAACGTCCATGCCATGGCTCTCCCCCTGGGGGCACACTTCGACATCGCCCACGGGGTGGCCACTGGCCTGTTGCTCCCATATGTGATGGAGTGGAACCTCATCGCCTGCCTGGACACCTATCCGCAGATCGCATCCGCGCTGGGAGAGCCGGTGGAGGGTCTCGCCCCGCGTGAGGCGTCAGCGGCCGCCGTGGACGCCGTGCGCCAGCTGGCTCAGGACGTCGGGATTCCCGAGCGGCTGCGCGACGTGGGTGTGACGCGCGAGGCCATCCCCGCCCTCGCCGACGATGCGATGAAGAGCGGCAACATCCTGGTGAACCCCCGCCTCACGCGGCGCGAGGACATCGTGCACCTCTTTGACCGCGCTTTCTGAATCCCCACCGCCCCTGATGAGCCTGGAAGAGGCCGCGGCGGTGCTCGCCGGGTCGCGGTTCGCGCTGGCGCTCACGGGCGCCGGCGTCAGCACCGAGTCGGGGCTGCCCGACTTTCGATCGCCCGGGGGCCTCTGGGCTGGGGTCGATCCCATGCGGGTGGCCAGCCTCACCGCGTTCCGCCGCCGGCCGGAGGAATTCTACGCGTTCTACCGCGGGCGCCTGGCGCTCCTCCGCCACGCCGTCCCCAACCCGGCGCATCTGGCCCTGGCGGATCTGGAACGGATGGGGCGCCTCGTCGCGGTGATCACCCAGAATGTGGATGGCTTGCATCACGCCGCCGGATCGCAGAGGATCCTGGAGCTCCACGGGAACCTCCGCCGGGCGGCCTGCCCCGACTGCGGATGGCGCACCGATATCGCGGTCCTGGAGGAGGCGCTGGCGGATGGACGCTTTCCCGGGTGTGAGGCGTGCGGTGGGCCGATGAAACCCGACGTCGTCCTCTTTGAGGAACTGCTTCCGCTGGACGTGTACGCCGAAGCGGAGCGGCTGTGCGGGCAGGCTGACCTCTTGCTGGTAGTGGGCTCCTCGCTGCTGGTGACGCCGGCCGCCTACCTTCCCCAGACCGTGCTCGATCACGGGGGGCGGCTGGTGATCGTGAACCATGAGCCCACCCCGTACGATGCCGACGCGGCCGTCGTGTTCCGGGAGGCCGCCGGGCGGATCCTGCCGGCCCTCGCCGCGATCGCAGCAGGCCGTCCCTCCGGCACCGCCGAAGAGGGAAAGCGATCAGCCCGACCGCAGGGAGGCACGCCGTGACTCAGGCCGAGATCGGGGTCTTCGGGGGATCCGGATTCTATGAACTGCTGAGCAGGGCGGAGGAGATCTCGGTGGAGACCCCCTACGGGCCCCCGAGCGATCGGCTCACGATCGGCGAGGTGGAAGGGCGCCGGGTCGCCTTCCTGCCCCGCCACGGCCGGCGCCACCAGGTTCCCCCGCACATGATCAACTACCGGGCCAACGTCGCGGCGATGCACGCGCTGGGGGTGCGGCGGATCCTGGGCCCGTGCGCCGCGGGGAGCCTCCAACCGGTAGTGCGCCCGGGGGACTTCGTCCTCTGCGACCAGTACATCGACCGCACCATGGGCCGGCGCGACACCTTCTACGACGGCCCGCAGACGACGCACGTCTCGATGGCCGAGCCCTACTGTCCCACCCTGCGCGCGGTCGTGACGGAGGCGGCGCGGCGCCTCGACCTGCCGCTCCGCGAGCGCGGCTCGGTGGTGGTGATCCAGGGTCCCCGCTTCTCGACCCGAGCGGAGAGCCTCTGGTTCCGCTCGCAGGGGTGGGAGGTCATTAACATGACCCAGTACCCGGAGTGTGCGCTGGCCCGGGAGCTGGAGATCTGCTACGTGAACATCTCCCTGATTACCGATTATGATGTGGGGGTGGAAGGTGATCCCCAGGTGGCCCCGGTGACGGCGGGGGAGGTCGTCCGGCAGTTCCGGGCGAACCTCGACCGCTTACGCGAGCTCATCCTGCGGGTGATTCCCGCGATCCCGCGCGAGCGCACCTGTCTCTGCGCCACCGCGCTCGAGCATGCGCGTGTGTGAGGGTCGTCGAGTGGAGGGAGATCGATGGTGATGCGCCGGGAGGCGGCAGATCCGACGGGCAAGAGGCTCGGGCTCGCGGTCTTCCTGCTCGGCATCGTGCTGCTGCTGTTTGTCTTCTACCGGGGCTTCGTCGAGCTCGCCCAGGCGGGGCTGCCGGCGGCCCTCGACGGCGGGCAGAACCCGCCGAAGCCCTTCGAGGGGTTCGTGCTCAATGCGTTTACGAAGTGGATCCTGCTGTTCCTGCTGGCGTACGTCGCCTCCACCCTGGCCGGGCGGGGCATCACGCTCTACCAGGCCGCTCGCGCGCTGTTCGGTGAGGAAGGATGAAGACGGTCATCGACCTCCGCAGTGACACCGTGACCCAGCCGACCGAGGCGATGCGGGAGGCGATGCGGCAGGCGGCGGTGGGAGACGACGTCTACGGGGAGGATCCCACCATTCGCCGGCTGGAGGAGCTGGCCGCGGCCCGGCTGGGGAAGGAGGCCGCGGTGTTCGTCCCCAGCGGCACGATGGCCAATCTGGCGGCGGTGATGAGCCAGACGCAGCGCGGGGACGAGGTGATCGTCGAGCACCAGGCCCACGTCTACCTTAATGAGGCGGGCGGCATGTCGGCCATCGCCGGGGTCATTCCGCGGCTGGTCGTGGGCGAGCGGGGCGCGATCACCCCCGCCCAGGTGGAGGCGGCACTCCGGGCGCCCAACCTCCATTTCGCCCCCACCCGGCTGCTCTGCCTGGAGAACACCCACAACTACGCCGGCGGGACCGTCATGACCCCCACGCAGATGGTGGAGGTCTGCGCGGCCGCGCACAGCCGGGGTCTGCGTGTGCACCTCGACGGCGCCCGGATCTTCAATGCCGCCGTGGCGCTGGGCGTGGACGTCCGCCTGCTGGTGCGCGACGCCGACTCAGTGATGTTCTGCGTGTCGAAGGGCCTCTCCGCCCCGGTCGGTTCGCTGCTCGCGGGCGAGGCGGCCCAGATCGACCGCGCGCGCCGGGCGCGCAAGATTCTGGGCGGGGGGATGCGTCAGGCGGGGGTGCTGGCGGCCGCCGGCATCGTGGCGGTGGAGACGATGGTCGACCGGCTGGCCGAGGATCATCACCACGCCCGGGTGCTCGGAGAGCAGCTCGACGCCCTGCCCGGGCTGCGCGTCGATCGGGCGGGCGTCCAGACCAACATGGTGATGGTGGAGGTCGAGCAGGCGCCGCTCGTGGTCCAGCGGCTCGCCGCCCATCATGTGCTGGCGCATGCCCTGGGTCCGACGCGCATCCGCCTGGTGACCCACCGGCACGTCGGGGAGCGGGAAATCGCGCAGGCGGTCGAAGAATTTTCTCAGGTGATGGGTGTAGCAGCAGGAAAATCGTGATCGAAAGCGAATAATTCCAATGGAAAATCACCGCAAACGAAAGGAGGATCATCAAAATGAAGAAGAAGAAAGCCGCGAAGAAGAAGAAGTAGTCATCATCGCGGCGTTTTCATGTTCAGGAAGAGCACTGCGTCCGCAGTGCTCTTTTCTTCCCCGTTGCTCGATTGACCGTCCCTCGACAGGGTGTTATACTCCCTCCGATCTTGAGCACGCCCACTGAAGCAGAAGTCGCCGGCACCATCCCTTCAGGCTTTTTAAGGAGGCGAGCGTATCGATAGACAGCCGCGGATCAATGATCGCATCCGTGCCCGCGAAGTCCGGGTGATCGGCCCGAAGGGCGAGCAATTCGGCGTCCTGCCTACCGGGGTTGCCCTGCAGCGGGCGCAGGAGGCGCAGCTGGACCTGGTGGAGGTGGCGCCGACGGCGCAGCCGCCCGTCGTGAAGATCATGGACCACGGGCGGTACAAGTACGAGCAGGCCAAACGCGAACATCAGGCGCACCGCAAGCAGCGGGGCGGGGACTTGAAGGGCATGAGGCTGAGTCCGAATATCGGTGAGCACGACTTTCGGGTGAAGACGCAGCGGGTGTACGGGTTTCTGAAGGACGGCAACAAGGTCCGCGTGGCCGTGTGGTTCCGCGGCCGGCAGGTGGCCTATCCGAAATTCGGGGAGGTACTGCTCAAGCGACTGGCGGAGTCGGTGGAAGATGTCGGCGCCGTCGAGAGCCCGCCGCGGTTGGAAGGGCGGAACATGATCATGCTCATGGCGCCACGAAAGCGCTAGGGTATGAAGACCCATCAGGGGACGGCCAAGCGCATCGGGAAGACCGCGGGCGGGCGGTTCGTCCGCGGCCGGCAGCAGGGGGGGCACCTCATGGTGAAGAAGCGCCCCTCGCGCAGGCGGTCGCTGAGGCGGCGGGTGGCGGTGCACGCCGCCGACGTACCGAAGGTGGCCCGTCTCTTGCCCTGGTCCTGACCATCCGGTCGGCGTCGACCCTGATCATCCAGCGGGCATCGATGAGGAAGACAGTGTCGGAGGAGTGACGGTAGATGGCACGCGTAAAGCGCGGCATGGTCTCGCGACGCCGCCACAAGAAGATTCTCAGGCTGGCCAGAGGCTACTACGGCGCGAAGTCCCACTGGTTCAAACTCGCCAACCAGTACGTGGTGCGCGCGCTGGCCAACGCCTACCGGGACCGCCGGCTGCGCAAGCGGCAGTTCCGGCAGCTGTGGATCACCCGCATCAACGCCCGGGCCCGGGGGAGCGGCGTCCCCTACAGCCGCCTGATCGCAGGCCTGCGCAAGGCCGGCATCACGGTCAACCGAAAAGTCCTGGCCGATCTCGCCGTCGAGGATCCGGCCGCCTTCGACGCGCTCGTGGAACAGGCGAAGGCCAGCCTCGGCCGGTAAGCCGCGAGGCGCTCCGCGGGCGGTGATGGCGCGCGCCTCCGTCCTCCCCCAGCACCTGCACCGCAGACGGTTCGCCGTCTCACCGACTCAGACGATCCTCCTGGGTTTTGCCTCGATCATCCTGGTCGGGGGTCTGCTCCTCTCGTTGCCGGCAGCCTCCGCGGATGGACGGCCGACCTCGCTCCTCGACGCCTTTTTCACCGCGACGTCGGCGACCTGTGTTGCCGGCCTGGTGGTGCTCGACACGGCGACGCATTTCTCCCTGTTCGGCCAGCTGGTGATCCTGCTGCTGATTCAGGTGGGCGGGTTCGGCTACATGACCTCCGCCATGCTCCTCGCCCTGCTGGTCGGCCGCCGCATCGGCCTGCGCGAACGTCTCGTCTTGACGGAGAGCTATAACCTGACGGCGCTCGGAGGGATCGTCCGCTTCACCAGGATGGTGATCCTCACGACCCTGGCCATCGAGGGCATCGGAGCGGTCCTGCTGGCGGCACGCTGGGTCCCCGAGGTGGGCCCGCGCGGCCTGTACTGGGGCGTCTTTCACGCGGTCTCCGCGTTCAACAACGCCGGCTTCGACGTGATGGGGAACTTCCAGAGCCTCGGCCGCTACGTTACCGATCTCCCCACCAACCTGATCGTCGCCACGTTGCTCATCCTCGGAGGGCTGGGCTTCGGGGTTCTGGTGGATCTCCGGCATGGACTGCGCCGCCTGACGCTGCACTCGAAGATCGTGCTCAGCACGAGCCTGAGCTTAATCCTCATCGGGGCCGCCACCGTGCTCCTGTTCGAGTTCGGCAACCCCGGGACGCTGGGGCCGCTGGCCTGGCCGGGCAAGGCGCTGGCCGCGTTCTTTCAGGCCACGACCCCCCGCACCGCGGGGTTCAACACGGTGGCGATCGGCCAGATGCACGACCCCACGTTGATGCTCCTCATCGTCCTGATGTTCATCGGCGCCTCGCCGGGGGGGACGGGCGGCGGGATCAAGACCACCACCTTCATCGCCCCGCTCGCGGTGATCCTGGCGCTGCTCCGGGGCGGCCCGGACCCGGTGCTCTTCAAGCGGCGGGTGCCGGTGTTCGTCATCTACAAGGCGTTAACGATCGCCCTGCTAGCCGTGGCCTTCGTGGTCACGATGTCGATCCTGCTGACGCTGAGCGAGGACGTCGAGTTCCTGCCCGCCCTGTTTGAGGTGGTCTCCGCCTTCGGCACGGTCGGCCTCTCCACCGGGATCACCCCGGCCCTCAGCGCGGTGGGGAAGGTCATCATCATGGTCACGGTGTATGTGGGACGCGTGGGGTTGTTGACCCTCGCCTTCGGACTGACACGCCGGCAGCGCGTCCCCCGCTTTCACTATCCGGAGGAGCCGATCTATGTGGGATGATCGTGCGCGTACAGCGCAGACGTTAGTGAGGAGGTGAGTGAGGGAGTTCCTCAACCAGCGATGGGAGAGTTCGCCGTCATCGGATTAGGACGTTTCGGATCGAGCGTCGCACGGACGCTCTACGACCTGGGCCACACCGTGCTGGCCATGGACAAGGACGAGGGGTCGCTGCGGGAGGTCGTCGATCACGTCACCCACGCCGTCCAGATCGACTCCACGGACCCGGAGGCGCTGCGGGCGGTGGGGATTACGAACTTCGACGCCGTGGTCGTCGCCATCGGGGTGGACATCCAGGAGTCCATCCTCACCACGATGCTGCTCAAAGACCTGGGCTGCAAGAAGGTGGTGGCCAAAGCGGTGGACGAGCGGCAGGGCAAGGTCCTGGACAAGGTGGGAGCGGATGTGGTGGTCTTTCCCGAGCGGGACATGGGCGTGCGGGTGGCGCACACGCTGGCCTCCCCGAACGTGCTCGAGTACCTCGAGCTCTCTCCGGACCATACGATTGAAGAGGTCAACGTCCCCGAAAGGCTCAACGGCCGCACCCTCGGTGAGCTGGAC
>JANONS010000242.1:0-1959 GCA_031420915.1 Armatimonadota bacterium | reverse complement strand
ACCGCGTCATCGTGCTGAACGCGCCGGAGCGTCTCTACGACATCGCGGCGCTGTTGCGCGACACGCACCGCTACGCCATCGATTCCATCTGGTCCCGGAAGTACCCCAGTGAGCAGGCGGTAAGCGTCGCCACCTCGCGTCTGCGCAACATCGCCGGCCGTTACGTGGGGAAGGACGACCCCGTCGCCATCGCCCGCGTCCAGAAGATCTTTCCTGCCACAGAGGAGTTCGGGCCTCCGTTCGCCTTGGGCGCGTTCGTGGCGGGCGACACGCGGGGTAGTCACAACCTGCCGCTGATGCCGGTGCCGATCAATACGCCGGCCTCCACCTTCTTCTGCTGCCCGATGGTTTCAGCCCTGGGGTTCTCCATGCATGACGGGATTCTGACCGAGCCGTCCGATCTCTTTTCGGACCCGTTCTGGCACCATGTGCGGGATCGGGTGGCCGCGAAGGCGATAGACATGCGGCGGCAGGGGTTCTTCGAACCGGCGACGCTCCCCTACTCAGAGCTGGAGTACGGTGGGATCGTCGTCCGCCTGCGGCGCCTGGAGCAGGAGTTTTCGATCAGAGACGGCCAGGGAGTGGCGGCGGCACCGGCAGGCATCGAAGCCGGCGATCCGGACTAGCTATCCGCGAGGGTGACTGCCCTTCCCCGGAACGACACGGGGACCCCTTGGGCAGTCACCCTCACTCCCTAGTGTCGATCCGGGGGACGTTCCCCTTTCAGCACCGTTCGGTTGAGCAGGTTGATGAGCCCTGGGGCGACAGCCGGCAGAATCGCGCCAATGACGATCATCGCGCCCATGGCGATCGCAAACCAGACCAGCGCATCCCGTTCTGTCATACGCAGACAATTCCGGCCGGGCTAGCTCTTCTCCTTTGGGAACTCTCGCTCGACGAACGTCAGGGCCTCCTCTCGGGTCCTGACCATTCCTTCTAATTGCGCGTCCACGACCGCTTCCAGGATCTCCCGGAATCGCGGCCCCGGCCGGTAGCCGCGGGCGATCAGATCCTGACCGGTCAGCAGGCGCGGGAGCCTGAGTTCCTCGTCAGACAGGTGGATGTGTGCGTTCCTGGCCCACTCCCAGGTGGAGAGATCGCCGTGACTGGCCAGGCAATCCACCCGATAGAGTTCCAGGTGGTCGGGAAAGTCCGGTCGGGCCAGAAAGCGCTTCGCCCGCGCGGGCCGCATCAGGGGGAGATCTCGGATGCGAAGGTGCTCCCGCACCAGCGTCGCCACGTGCTCCACCTCGTCGCTCGTGAGACGCAGGCGGCGGCAGATCTCCTCCGCCATGCCCCCGCCGACCTCCGCGTGCCCGTGGAACCGGATCCGGTCCGCCCGCTCGAAGGTGGCGGGCTTGCCCACGTCATGGAGCAGAACGCCCAGGGCCAGCACGGCGGAGGGCTCGCGCAGATGGGCGAGGGCGAGCCGGGTGTGGGTCAGGACATCCCCCTCGGGGTGGTACTCCGGGGGTTGCTCCACGCCCTCCATCGCCGCCACCTCAGGGAGGATTTCCCGCAGGAGGCCGCTCTCCCGCAAGAGGTCCACGCCGTCCACCCGACCGCCGGCGATGAGGAGGCGGAGGAGTTCGTCGCGGATCCGCTCCGCGCTCACCCCGTGGATCCCGGCGGCGTGGCGGCGGATGGCTTGAAAGGTTTCCTCTTCAATGGCGAAGCCGAGTTCGGTAGCCAGCCGCACGGCCCGCAGCATCCGCAGGCGATCCTCCGAGAAACGGGCGTTCGGATCGCCCACCGCCCGGATGCGGCGCGCGGCCAGATCCTCCTGACCTCCCACCAGGTCCAGGACCGAGCCTTCCAGCGGATCGTGGAGGAGGGCGTTGATGGTGAAATCCCGCCGCCGCACATCCTCCTCCAGCGAGGCGAATTCCACGGAGGCGGGATGCCGGCCGTCCAGGTAGGGGCCTTCGCGGCGGAAGGTAGCGACGTCGAAGGTCCCCG
>JANONS010000241.1:0-14064 GCA_031420915.1 Armatimonadota bacterium | reverse complement strand
GTTCGGCACCCCCCCTCTGAATTCCTTCATCAAGGCTTCTTCGGACCTCCGGGCATCTTCCCCGCCCGGAGGCCTGGCTGGATCACCGGGCCAAGTCACCTCGCCGGGGGCGGGTTGGCGGTGAGTGTCCGGACCAGTGTTCGCTGGCTCCATCGGGCGGGGTCCCGAGAGACAATCTGAATGACGAAGTAGGTTGCCTGGACCGGGTCACCCTTCCCGTCGAAGGTGAAGGTCCCCGTCAGCCCCTTGAAGTCGCGGATCCTACGGACCTCGCTTGTCACCTGGAGGCGGGAGGGTTTCTTGCCTCCGGATGCGCTGATCGCGTTGGCGATGGCCTCCAGTCCGACGGCGGTCGCATCGTAGGCCTGGAGGGCATACGGCGGCGGGGCGTCGCCAAAACGCTTCCGGTAGTTCTGAATGAACTGCTCCACCCCCGGATAGAAGGAAGGAGGCCCGGCCACCGCCGTGTAGTGCATGCCGACGATCGCGCCCCCGGCGATTCTGGCCAGATCAGGGACGTCCATCCAGTCAGGCCCCAAGAACATCGATGTGATGCCCTTCGCGCGGGCCTCCCTGGCGAAGACCCCCGCCTCCCTATAGGGCCCGCTCAGGTAGATCACCTCCGGTCGCCGGGATTGGATCGCGGTCAGGATCGGCCCGACGTCCGCCGCCGCCATCCCCGCGAATCCCAGCACTCGGATCCCGAGTTTCTCCGCGTGGTCGCGGAACGCCCCGGCCACGCGTTCCGTGTAGGCGGTCCTATCATGGAGGATGTAGGCGCTTGCGATCTTGAGGTCTCTGCGCGCGAATTCCGCTGCCACCTGCCCCTGTACGTCGTCACGCCCCACCACACGGGTGACGTTCTGGTACCCGCGATCCGTCAGCAGCGGGTCGGAGCTGGCCGGGGAGATCATCGCCAGGTCATGCTTCCGATAGACCTCGGATGCGGGGATCGCCACCTCTGAGGTCAGATGACCGATCACCAGGAGGATGTCGGGATCGGTGACGAGCCTCGTGGAGGCATTGGCGATGGACGCGTCGCGGCTGCCCCGATCATCAAACGGGACCAGTTGAACCGTGAACCCCGAGGCCGTCACCCGACCTGAGCGCTGCTCGACCGCCAGATGGGATCCGTTGCGAATGGCCAGCCCAAGCACCGATTGATTACCCGAGAGCGGACTGTGCGTGGCGATCTTGATGACGTGCTGACCTGAGGCGGTCGGGGAGGGCAGAGCGACCGGCGGGCGCGCAGGGGCGCAGGAGAGCGCGCCCGCCACCAGGCCTGCGAGGAGGAACCAGGTGCGAGGCCCTCTAGAGAAGATCCAGCAGGACGCCCGCCCCATCGGCCTCCGCCCGCCG
Source organism: Armatimonadota bacterium (assembly GCA_031420915.1). Classification (GTDB taxonomy): domain Bacteria; phylum Sysuimicrobiota; class Sysuimicrobiia; order Sysuimicrobiales; family Humicultoraceae; genus JANONS01. Next base: position 12,705 of record JANONS010000241.1, on the reverse strand, counting down.
GAGCGCCGCGGCGCCGACAGCGACGTCCAGCGCGGCGGTGCCCACCGATTTGAACAGCGTCACCTCCTGCGGATCGCGGCGATCCGGCCGTGTGCCTGCCGCCACCTCGCCGATCTCGGCGTGGATCCGCTCCGGGGAGAAGTGTCCCTCCGCGATCGCCAGGATCAGGTCTCCCGCCTCCGCAAGGCACGCCGCGCGGGAATCCACCACCACCGTGGCCCGCCCCAAAAGCCGCCCGTCGACCTCTCGCGTCTTGGGGGTATAGGCCCCGATCACGTTCAGGTGCGCGCCCGGCCCGACCTCCTCCGCGGGCACCACCGGGGTGGGGCTTGTCGTCGCCGTCACGATGACATCAGCTCCGCGGACCGCGAGCGCCGGTGGGGCGGCCACCACGGTGGCGCCGGCGATCCAGGGCTGCGCCCGCGCCCACGCCACAAAGTCGTGCGTCCGATGTGGGTCGCGTCCGACCACCCGGACCTGGGTGATCCCGCGGACCGTGCAGACCGCCTCCAGCTGTGTCTTGGCCTGAGCCCCGGTGCCGAACAGCGCGCAGATCTGCGCCTCGGGTCGGCTCAGCAACAGCGTGGCCAGCCCCGAGGCGGCTCCTGTGCGCAAGGCGGTCAGCGAGGCGCCCTCGATCAGACCGAGCGGCGCGCCCGTTGAGGGGTCCTGGATAAGGACCAGGGCGGTGATCGTGGGGAGATCTCTCGCGGGATTCCGGGGGAAGACGCTCACGATCTTCGCCCCCAGCGCCCCAAGCGGCGCGATGAAGGCCGGCATGTACAGGGCGACGCCCTCCTGCTCCGGAACCTGAAGGGAGGTGCGCAGCGGCACGACAGCCCGACCCGCGGAGAGGTGGATGTACGCCTCCCGCACCAGCGCGATGGCGTCCGCCATCGGCACCAGATGGGTGAGGCTGGTCCCCGTGATCAGTCGCATCGACGGATCAGGGCTGTCTGGTCCGGGCGCCGGGCCGTTCCGCCCAGAGGCTCCGCAACAGGAAGAAGACATTCGCCGGCCGCTCGGCCAGGCGGCGCATGAAGTAGGGGTACCACTGCTCCCCGAACGGAACGTACACGCGCACGTGGTATCCCTCGCGGGCGAGGGCCACCTGCAGGTCGCGGCGCACGCCGTAGATCATCTGGAATTCAAAGCGGTCAGGCGGGATGGCCTCCCGGGCGGCCTGCGTTCGCGCGCCGGCGACCAGCGACTCGTCGTGCGTGGCGATCGCGGGGTAGGTTCCGCGCCGCAGCAGGAGCGCCATCAACCGCCGGTAGTTCGCGTCCACGTCGGCCTTCTTCGGATAGGCCACCGAGGGGGGCTCCAGGTAGGCGCCCTTCACCAGGCGGATCCGCGCTCCCGCCTGCACCAGCGTCTCCACATCCTGGGCGCTGCGGTACAGATAGGCCTGGATGACCAGCCCCACGTTCCGGTGGCCGTCGGCCCAGAGTCGCCGCCACAACGCCAGCGTGGGTTCGGCCAGAGGAGATTCCTCCATGTCGATGCGGACGAAAATGTCCGTGCGCCGGGCCGCCTCCAGCACGGCTCGCACGTGTGATTCGGCCAGGGGCTCCGCGATGGCGATCCCCAGTTGCGAGAGTTTAATGGAAAGGTTGCAGTCCGCTCGCTCCGCGTGGATGGCTTCCAGAATCTCGATGTACTTCTCCCGGGCGGATGCAGCCTCGCCCGGGCTGGTGGTCTTCTCACCCAGGTAGTTGAGGCTCGCGTGGATTGACAGCCGGTTGACCTCCGCCACGGCCGCCAGGGCTTCGGCGAGCGTCTCTCCGGCGACGAACCGCCGCGACGCCCGTCGGGCCAGGCGGTTGTGCAGGACGAAGTGCTGCGCGCGTGGGCTTTCGGACAGCGCAATGAAGAGGCCCCGGAGGACGGCCACCTGGGTTAGGGGTAGATGCCGCGGATGTACAGCGCGTTGGCGACCCGGTTGATGCCGCGGATCAGCGCGCCGACCCGCAGACGAACCTTATACTCCTGAGCAGTCTGCCAGACGCGGTGGAATTCCCGGACCAGGATCCGCTCCAGGTTCTGATTGACCTCTTCCTCCGTCCAGAAGAACTGCTGCAGTCCCTGCACCCACTCGAAATAGGAGACGATCACCCCGCCGGCGTTGGCCAGGATGTCCGGGATGAGCGGTATCCAGCGCTCCGCGAAGACCGCGTCCCCCTCCGGGGTGATCGGTCCGTTGGCTCCTTCGACGATCAGGCGGGTCTTGATGCGCACGGCGTTCTCGCCGGTGATCTGCCCCTCCAGCGCGCTGGGGATGAGGATGTCGCAGGGGATCTCCAGGAGCTCGGCGTTTGTGACTCTGTCGGTCCCCGGGAATCCCGTGACCGATCCCGCCCTCTCCTTATGCTGGAGGACGTCCGTGGGGTCGAAGCCCTTCGGGCTGTGGATCCCGCCCCGGGAGTCGCTGACCCCGATCACCCGGCAGCCAAGTTTGTGCAGGAGCGTGGCGGCCACCGACCCGACATTCCCGAAGCCCTGTACCACGACCGTGGCGCCGGCGAGCGGTAGGTTGATCAATTGCGCGGTCTCTCGCACGCAGAGTATGACGCCGCGACCAGTGGCCTCCACGCGGCCGAAGGACCCGCCGATCTCGATGGGCTTGCCCGTGACGACCGAGGGCGCCGAGTAGCCCCGGTGCATGCTGTAGGTGTCCATGATCCAGGCCATCACCTGGGGGTTGGTCCCGACGTCCGGCGCGGGAATGTCCCCCTCGGGGCTCATCATGATGCTGATCTCTGTCGCGTACCGCCGGGTGAGGTGCTCCAACTCGTCCCGAGAGAGCCTCTTGGGGTCCACGACCACCCCGCCCTTGGCCCCGCCATAGGGCAGCCCGACCACGGCGCACTTCCAGGACATCCACATCGCCAGCGCCCGGATCTCGTTGAGCGTGACGTCGGGATGATAGCGGATGCCGCCTTTGGTCGGGCCGAGGACCGTGCTGTGGTGCACGCGGTGACCGGTGAAGAGGCGCACCGATCCGTCGTCCATCTTCACCGGGAAGTTGACGCTGAGCTCCCGCCTGGGCAGGGCGAGGAACTCGCGGATGCCCCGCTTCAGCGGCAGGTAGTCGGCCGCCTCGTTGAACTGCCGCAGGGCCATCTCCCAGGGATCTTCCGTCGGGGTGATGACGAGTGCCTGTGCGCTCATCGCTCCCTCCTTTTACGCGACCTTCTCTCGCCGTTACCGGACGAGGGACGAGACCGGCACCAGCACGATGCCTGCCCGCTCGAACTCGGGGAGGAGGGCCCGCAGCACGTCCGCGGTCACCTTCTGGACGTGCCCGATCCCGATCGCTTCCCCTCTCATCTTCGCCAGGGTGATCAGCTGCCGGAGCTGCCTGGCGATGTACACCGGGTCGTCTTCGTTGTCGAGGAAGACCACGCGCGCGGCGGCGGGGATGCTCAGCTCCCGCGCCACGTCGAGCGCCACGGAGCGCGTGGTCGTCCGGCTGTCGACGAAGAACAAACCCCGCTCGCGCACCACCGCCAGCACCGCTGCCATCACGCGGCGGTCCGCCGTCGCCCGCGAGCCCATGTGCCCGCTCACCCCCGCGGCACCAGGAATCCCATCGAGGGCCGCGCGGACCTGCGTCTTGATCGCCTCCGTCTCCATGTCGGTGGTGATCCCGCCGGGACCCAGCGCCCGCCAGGTCTCCTCCGCCTCCAGCGGCAGGTGCAGGAGCACCTGGAGGCCGGCGGCCGCGGCGCGCGCGGCGACCGCTTGCGAGGCGGGCAGCCCGGGGAGCACCGCGATGGTCACGGGGCGGCCCAGTGCCAGAATCGGGTCGAGCTGGGCGAGGGTGGCCCCGGCGTCATCGAAGATGATCGCCACCCGCGCCCGCGGCTCCCCGCCGGCTGCGGGTTGGAGCGCCCGTCCGGAGGCGCCGGGAGAGGGCCCCAGACGGCTCGTGTCGTTCCGAGGACGGAGGGGGCCCTCTCCCGGCGTGACGCCCGGGCGCTCCTGCGCTGCTGGCAGGTAACGCCCTGCCCAGAGCCCCACCCCGGCCGCGAAGAGGGCCGCGGCGAGCACGACGACCCACCAGGGGGATTTCGCTCGAAACGGCCGGTTCGACCTGCGACCCCCGGGTGACATCGTCAGCGACGGTTGATGCGCTGCTTCAACAGGTCCAGTGCCCGCGCGAACTGCGCCGCTTCGATCTGCCGGATCTCGGCGTCGGCGCGACCCGCCAGCTTGTCGCCCACCGCGACGTTTGGCGCAATGCCCTTGCCGTGGATGTCATGCCCATCCGGGGTCAGGTACTTGCCGCTCGTCAGCGTGGCCCCCGTCCCTCCCGGCAGCGCGAGGATCGACTGGATCACCCCCTTGCCGAAGGTTCGCAGGCCGACGAGCGGGGCGATCTCGTGATCGGCGAGCGCTCCCGCCACGATCTCGCCCGCGCTGGCCGTGTACTCGTTCACCAGGACGACGACCGGGAGAGACACTTTGGCTCTCCGGGAAGCGCGCTCGGTCTGGCGCCGCCCGTCCCGGTCCAGTCTGTGGACAATGGGCTCGCCGGGCGGGACGAAGCGGTCGGCCACCTCGACCGAAACCTGCAGGAGTCCCCCGACGTTGCTGCGGAGGTCGAGCAGGAGGCCACGCGCCCCCGCGTTGATCGCCGCGTCGAGCGCCTTCCCGAATTCGCGAGCGGTCGGATTTTCAAATCGCGTCACGCGGATGTAGGCTACTCCCGCATCCCGGAGTTGCGCGCGGATCTCGTCCGGAAGGAACTGGTCTCCCTGAACGCTGACGTTCGTGATCCGCGTGCGGACCAGGGACACCTGGAAGGTCCGGTCGCCGCGGGTCAGGCGCAGCGTGACCGTCGTGCCCGACGGGCCGCGGATCCGGGAGACGACCTCCTCCAGCGACATCCTGTCGGTGGCGACGCCGTCCACCGCCATGATGCGGTCGCCCGGCCGCAACCCCTCCCGGTGGGCGGGGGTGCCGGGAATCGGCTGCAGCACGACGGGACGCCCATCCTGGAGTTCCACGAAGATGCCGACACCGTAGAAGACCCCACTGAGCTCAGTGCGGAATTCCTTGTACGCATCGGCATCCATGAACCGGGAGTACGGATCGTCGAGGGCCTCCAGCATGCCCCGCGCCGCCCCGTGGAAGACCTTTGTCGTATCCACCTGCGGCACAAGGTAGGTGTGACGGATCTGGCGGAGGAGGTCGCGGACCAGGGCAAACCCCTGGCTGTCGGCGTCTGCCCCGGCCGCCGCGCGCCCCTGTCCATAGCCGTAGCCCGCCAGGAACGCGCCGACGACCAGTGCCAGCAGCAACAGGCTGGCGAGCGTGCGGTTGCGATATCCCACGACCCTCACCTCATCCTCAGCATACCGAAGGGAGCGCGTGAGTGCTATGTGGAGGCGGACGCCTGACTACCGGCCCCTGGGATCGATGGGCGTCCCGCGGACCCGGATTTCGAAATGCACGTGCGGCCCTGTGCTGTAACCCGTGCTGCCCACCCGGCCGATGAGCTGGCCCTTGCGCACACCCTTGCCCGGACTGGTCAGGATCGCGGAGAGGTGCGCGTACAGGGTGGAGAGATCGCCGCCGTGGTCGATGATGACGATCTTGCCGTACCCACCGAACCACCCGGCGTAGAGGACGGTGCCGTCCCACGCGGCGACCACCGGCGCCCCCCGGGCCGCCGCGATGTCGATGCCGTTGTGCATGCGCCTCAGGCGGAAGATGGGATGCTGGCGCATGCCAAACCCGGAGGTGAACACCCCGCGCGCGGGCCAGAGGAATCCCCGGAACCGCCCGGCCGGGAACGCCACCGGGCCCCCGGACGGCTGCATCCGCCGGATCAGCGCCACGAGCTCGCGGTCGGTCTCCTCCAGATCTTCCACCACCTGCTCGTAGAGGGTGCGCTCCCGCTGCACGCTGTCGAGCAGCGTCCGTTTCCCCTGCACCTGGGTCACGATCTCCGCGCGGCGCGCCTGCATCTGAGCGATCAGCCGCCTCGTCTGTTCCTCCTCGGCCAGCAGCCCGTCGTAGAGGCGTCCATACCGCTCGGCGTCCGCCGCGTACTCCTCCAGCAGCCGGGCGTCCGCCCGCATGATCGCGCTCAGGAACTGCGCGCGGGTCACCAGTTCGGAGAAATCGGCGGCGTCGAAGAGGAGATCCACGTACCCCTGCCGTCCCCACTTGTAGATGTCGCGCAGCCGTCCGCCCAACCGGGCCCGCTGGCTGGCCTGACGGCGCTCCACAACCTGGAGGCTGACGGCTGTGGCCTGCGCGCGGGCGCGCGTCTGCCTGAGTTCCACGTCCAGCGCGCGCAGGTGGGCCTCAGCGTCATCGCGCCGGCGGTCCATCTCTTCCAGATCCTGCAGGACGCGCCGCTCGTGCCGTTTGACCGAACGCAGGCGGCTGCGGTTCTCCTGGAGTTTCTCCCGCACTTGTTGCAGCTGCCGGCGCTTCGCCCCGAGCGGGGCGGGGGCGCCGATGGCCGGAGCTGCGAGGATGCCGACCAACAGCACAGCGGCGACGGCGCGAAGCATCCAGGTCATATATAGAGGAAGCGCCGGAGTGCGAGCAGGCTGCCGGTCATGCCGACCAGCACCCCCCCCGCTGCGAGGATCCCGACCAGCCCCGGCAGGAGGTCGGGGGCCTGTACCACCGGCAGGAAGGGGAGCAGCACCCGCGCTCTCCACAACAGCAGCAGGTAGCCGGGGACCAGCACCAGCGCGGCCAGCACCGTGGCCAGCAGCCCTTGCAGGGCTCCCTCCAGCATGAACGGGGAGCGGACATACCAGACGCCGGCCCCGACGAGCTGCATGATCTCAATCTCCTGGCGGCGGCCCAGGATTGTCAGGCGAACGGTGCTCATGATGATGATCAGCGCGACCGCGACGAGCAGCGCGGCGGTGGCGGCCCCTCCCCCCCGGAGGAGCGCGGTGGCGGTCAGCAGGTGGTCGAGCACCTGCGCGCCGAACGTGACGTCCTCCACCCCCGCAATCTCCGCGACCCGGGCAGCGATCCGCCGCGCCTCGCGCGGATCCACCACCGCCACCTCCAGCGAATCGGGGAGCGGGTTGGTCTGGATCACGTCGCGCAGAGCGATGCGCTCGCCGAGCGCGGCCTGCAGCCGGGCCAGCGCCTGCTCGCGACCGATGAACTCGACGCCGCGCACGCCGGCCAGCGCCTGCACCTCCGCGGTAATCCGGTCCCGCTCCGGCGGGGTGAGCCCATCCCGCAGATACGCCACCACCTCGACCTGCTTGTCCAGGATCGAGGCCATGTGCCGCAGGTTGACCGACAGCGCCGCGGCGCCCCCGACCAGCAGGAGGGTGACCATGATGATCGTCACCGCGGCTGCGCTCATCAGCCCGTTCCGGCGGAAGGCGGCGAGGGATTCGGCCGCGGCGTACCGGAGTGCCGCTCCCAGCGCCGCGACGGCGGGACGCGGGCGGCGCAAGGGCTCACCCATGGCTGGCGTAGAGCCCATAGTCCTCGTCGCGGACGACCATCCCGCCGGCGAGTTCAACCACGCGTTTCCTTAAGATGTCAACGATCGTCTTGTTATGCGTGGCCACGAGGAGGGTGGTCCCCCGCAGGTTGATCCGGCTGAGCAGCTGGATGATCTCCCACGAGGTGCGCGGATCGAGATTGCCGGTGGGTTCGTCGGCCAGGAGGAGCGGGGGCTCGTTCACCAGCGCCCGGGCGATGCTGACCCGCTGCTGCTCACCCCCGGACAGCTGCCAGGGAAACGCGTCGGCGCGATCCACCAGGCCCACCAGCTCCAGCGCCCGCAGCGCTCTCGGCCGGATCTCGTGCGGCGGGGTCGCGATCACCTGCAGGGCGAAGGCCACGTTCTCGTAGGCGGTCTTGCGCGGGAGCAGCTTGCAGTCCTGAAAGACGACACCCATGCTGCGGCGCAGACCGGGGATCTGCCGGGCGGGGAGGCGGCCGATGTCCTGCCCCCCCACGGTGATATGGCCCTCGGTGGGGGTGTCCGCGCGATAGAGCAGTCGCAGGAGGGTGGACTTGCCGGCGCCGGTAGGTCCGATCAGAAATACGAACTCCCCCTTCGGCATGAAGAGGGAGACATCCCTGAGGGCGAAGAGTCCGGAGAGATACCGCTTGGAGACGCCCTGAAGATGAATCATGCTTTGACGGAAGCCCGGATCAAGGATCGACGGTAGGGCTGAGTGTGCGATATCAGATCGAACGATCGCCGCCATGTTCGGCAATCCGCGGCCTGTCTCCTGCAGGCCCGGCGGGTCAGAGGCGGACGTCGCGGAGCAGGGTGGTCATCTCCTCGAGGAGACCGACCGCGGTCATGTTCATCTGGATGGGTGTGACGGAGACCATACCCCGCTGCAACGCCCAGGTGTCGGTGCCCTCCTCGTCGGGCCCCGGGGTCTGCTCCCCGCCCAGCCAGTAGTAGGTGCGCCCCCGCGGGTCTGTCCGCTTCACCAGCGGGTTGACGTAGCGACTCTGCCCCTGGCGCGTGACGGCGATGCCCTGGATACGATCGCGCGCCAGGTTGGGGACGTTCACGTTCAGCAGGGTATCCGGCGGCAGGCGGTGCCGGAGGATGATCGTCGCCAGCTGGGCCGCCACCTCCGCCGCGACGTCGAAGATCACGTCCTCGAACGCGGCCACGGAGACGGCGATGCTGGGAATCCCCATGATCGCCCCCTGCATCGCCCCGGAGATGGTCCCGGAGGAGGTGAGGTCGCTGCCGATATTGGGGCCGGCGTTGATCCCCGAGACGACCAGCGCCGGGCGCTCCGGCAGCAGGTCGAAGATGGCGAGGATCACGCAGTCGGCGGGTGTCCCGTTGGTGGCCCAGGCCGGCGCGTCGATCCCCGGAATCGCGGTCCGCTTGGCGCGCAGCGGCTTGTGCAGGGTGATGGCGTGCCCGGTGGCGCTGCGTTCCTGCTCCGGCGCGACCACGGCGACCGGGGTGATCCCGGCGAGTGCCCGGGCGAGCGTGTGCATGCCGGCCGCGCGGATCCCATCATCGTTGGTAATGAGCACCGTCACTGGCTGACCGATTCCTCAATCCACCGCAGGTAGTCGGGGTTCCCCGCCACGATCGGTAGCGCGATCACCTCCGGCACGGTATAGGAATGGAGGGCCCGCACTCGTCCCACAAGGGTATCGATCAACCGATCCACCGTCTTCACGATGAGCAACGTCTCCCCGGCCTCCTCCACCCGCCCCTGCCACCAGTAGGCGGAGCGCACGGGCGTGATGTTCACGCAGGCCGCGAGCCGCTCATCGAGCAGGGCGCGGCCGATACGTTCCCCCTCTTCGGGACTGGACGCGGTAATCAGAACGACCACGGCACTCATGGCCAAGTGTAGCGGAAGCGAGCCAGGGGGAGGGTGTCGATGGCTGAGGGGTCCCCCGAGATCGGGCAGGGATACGCGGTGGGAGCCGGTGGAGGGGTGGCCCCACCGGCTCCCACCGACTCTCCCCCCGGCCTAATCCTGCTCCCTCCACCAATCGGGGGAGACGTCTCGCTCGCGCCGCATCTTCCGCACCGTGAGCTGCCCGCCCGCCTTCTCTTTCGCCACACGGGCCCGCAGACTCTCGTACTCCCGCAGGTCGGTGAGCACCTTGAGCGTGTTCCAGACCGTGTCTTCGATCTGCTCCCCATCCTTCATCACGAGCTGAATCAGCGGCTCGATCACCCGTTTGTCGCGCATCCGCCCGAGAATCTTCACGGCCAGCCGCTTGACGTCCACATCCTCGTCCTCGAGCGAGGCGATCAGCTGGTCCAGCGCCCCGTCGCCGAAGAGCGAGAAGAGCGCCTTCAGGCCGAACCGGCGGACCTTCGGACCCGGATTCTCCAACGCCGTGCGCAACTGCTCGACGAGTTCTTCCCGCGGACGTCCGACAAACGCATCGGTCACGCTGCGGGGCAGGAAGATTTCCCGATCACCGTGGTGCGCATCGGGATGCTCGATCACGCCACGTTCTTCTAGGCGCGCGAGCGCGGTCACGATCGCATCCTGCATCGGCGGGTCCTTCAGGAAGTGGTCGACGAGGGGGCCGACGATCCGCCGGTCGGCCACCCGGCCCAGAACCGAGATGGCGGTGAGTTGCACGAACTGGTTCTCATGGTCGAGCACCTCGAGCAGCGGGTCGGCGGCCCTGGCGCCCATCTCGACCAGGATCTTCCAGACCTGATTGCCGATCCGCCGCCTGAGCGCCCGGTCCTCGAAGGCGGTCATCAGCGGTTTCACCGCATCGGGGCCGATGCGGGCCAGCGCCTCGGTGGCCGCGTTCACCAGCGACCGCTCGCGGCGGGTCAGCACCCGGATCAGCATCTCCACGGCGTCCTTGTCCCGCATGTCCCGCAGGCCGTTCACGGCTTGCAGCACCACCTGTTCCGACCGATCCGTCAGGGCGGCGCGCAGCGCCGTCCCGGCCTCCCCACCGCCGATGCGCCGCAGCGCCGCCACGGCGCTCTTCCGGACATACTCGTCCGAATCTTGCAGCGCCTCTGCCAGCGCCTGCACGCCGCGCTCGTCCTGAAGCCGTCCCAGGTGATGGGCCGCATCGCTGCGGACGGTGACGTCGGGACTCTTCAGTTGCCGGATGTAGCTCTGGAACTCGTCGCCCTGTGCCTCGGGCATCGACCTCTCCCCTCTTTACCACATTCTGGCACATTCTGGACGCGAAAACCCATATCCTGTTATACTACGGCGAAAGGCGGCGCCCAAACCCGCTTCCCGTGGAGGTGAGAGCGCCTCGGTGGGCCACTCCAACATCAACGCACCCCGCCCGCCAGTCAAGTTCGCGCACGCCAGCGAGAAGGAATTCGCCAGTCTCCTGGATTTCTATGCCATCCGCTGGGAGTACGAGCCGCGGGTATTTCCTCTCGAACGGGATGAGCACGGGCGGGTGATCGAAAGTTTTAGCCCCGATTTCTATCTCTCCGACCTCGACCTCTATATTGAACTGACGACGCTGAAGCAGAACCTGGTGACCAGGAAAAACCGCAAGGCCCGGCGCCTCCGGGAACTCTACCCCGATGTGCGCTTGATGGTGCTCTACGCCCGCGACTTCCGCAAGCTCCTGGCCAAGTACGACCTCTCGCGGGCAGACGCAGGCTAGCCGGTGTCCTCCTCCCTCCCCGTCACCCGGCTCGCTCCCCCCCTCAAGGAGGTCCTGCTGTCGGAGACGCAGATCCGCCGGCGGGTCGGGGAACTGGCCGCCGAGATCTCGCGGGACTACGCGGGCGCGGACCTGCTCCTCGTCACCGTGCTGAAGGGGGGCTTGTACTTTCTCGCCGACCTCAGCCGAGAGCTCACCCTCCCGGTGGCGATGGACTTCATGGCCATCACGAGTTACGCCGGCCCCAGCCCCTCCGGTGTCGCCCGACTGCTGAAAGACCTCGATGAGGAGATCACCGGCCGCCACGTCCTGATGGTCGAGGACATCATTGACACGGGCCTCACCGCGGCCTACCTCCTGCGCGTCCTGCGCACCCGTGATCCCGCCAGCCTGGCGATCTGTACGCTGCTCGACAAAACCGCGCGGCGCATCGTGGACACCCTACCCATCCGGTACCGGGGCTTTGAGATCCCCGACGTCTTCGTCGTCGGCTACGGGCTCGACTACCGGCAGCGCTACCGCAACCTCCCCTACATCGGGGTCCTTGAGGAGGAACCCCGCACCCCATCCCCGCCCCCAACGTAGGCCTCGTCCACCGGCGTTCCTACGTCCTGAAGATCATCGGCGCACTCAGGAACTTGGACGGCACGTAGAGCTGGTACAGGTGCGTGCCGCGGGTTATCTCAGCGCTGGAAAGCCCACGAAGATGATGTAGAGGAGAAAGCCCGACATCATCCCGTAATAGTAGGACAGCATTTTGTTTCCTCCGAGGCTCGCATAACTGAAGACCAGCAGGGAGAAGCTGCCTGACAGGACCAGTTCCGCGATTGGCACGGTGTCCGACCGGGCGAACAGACGGATCACCACCATGACGACCAGCCCGATGAGGAGGGCGATGAAGAAGCTCATCAGGGTCGGGAGTCGCCCGAGTTTCTCGAGCAGTCCCCGTTGAAAGATGAAGATGAACGTCGCCATGATGAGCGGGAACAAGACGCCGGCAGAACTGCGCATCCCTGCGGCGAACCCCCCGCCGAAGTCGCGGAGCACAAAGTAGATCATGAGGACAAACACAAAGGTGGGGGTCGCAAAGATCGTGAAGGGGTGCACAAGCCCATGGATCAACCACACGCTCCAGTTGCCTGGCTCCTTCGGCCTGTCGCTCTCCATTGGGGAACCTCCTCTGCTCTCAGGCACTCGGGTCGACCGCGCCGTGCCCACGCAGGAGCTCGGAGACTGCCGTCCGCTCTTCCTTCAGCGCCACTCCTAGCGGGGTCGCTTCGTCTTTGCGGCGGGCGTTCACGTTCACGCCGCGGCGGAGCAGGAGCTCTACGATCCCGGGCATCCCCTCGTGCGCTGCCAGGTGCAACGCCGTGTTCCCCCAGGCGTCCGTGGCCTCGGGGTCGGCGCCGCGATCGAGGAGGAGCGCGGCGATGTCCGCCCGCCTGCCGGCTCGCCAGCCGGCGATGGCACCGTGCAGCGCGGTGTTGGCCATGGCGTTCTGTGATGCGGCGCGGATGTCGGCTCCCCCGTCGAGGAGGAAGCGGACGGCGTCGGCCTGCCCGGTGTACGACGCGATCTGCAGCGCCGTCCAGCCGTCCCGGT
>JANONS010000240.1:0-3997 GCA_031420915.1 Armatimonadota bacterium | reverse complement strand
TCCAAGTTCATCGGGAACACGATCTCGATCTGTCCGGTGGGAGCGTTGACGAGCAAGTCCTATCGCTTCCTCGCCCGGCCCTGGGATATGAACCCCGTCCCCTCGGTCTGCAATCACTGTGGCCTCGGGTGTGCGGTGTGGCTCGACATCCGCGATGACGCCATCGCGCGCGTCCGTCCCCGGGAGACCCCGGACCTCAACGACATCTGGCTCTGCGACCTCGGCCAGTTCGGGTACGAGTTCGTGCACGCCCCGGACCGTCTGACCCGCCCTCTGATCCGTAAGGATGGCCAGCTGGTGGAAACCTCCTGGGCGGAGGCGCTCGACCTGGTCGCCGGCCGTCTCACGGCCTCGCGGCAAAATGGCGCGGGCCGGGTCGGAGCGCTCGGCGGCGCGCGCCTCACCAACGAGGACAACTTCCTGGTGCGGCGCGTCTTCCGTGAGGTGGTGGGAACCCCGCACGTGGACCACCGGATCGACGCGCGGCCGGGGAGTCCCAGCCTTCAGGTGGAGTGGGGGCTGCGCGCCCCGCTCGCCGCGATCGCCCAAAGCCACCTGCTGCTGCTCGTCGGTTGCGACATCACCGAGGAGTATCCGATCGCCTGGCTGCGGATGAAGCAGGCGGTCGATGGGGGAGCGCGCCTCTACGCGATCCACCCCAGGCCGCTGGAAGTCTCTCGGTTCCTCGCCGGCAGCCTGATCCACGCGCCCGGCGCGGAAGGCACGATCCTGCACCAGGTGGCGGCCGGCCTCGGGGGCAAGTCCCTCAAGGCATCCCTCCTGCGGGAGGCGGGGGTGGACCCCAAGGCGGTGGCGGCGCTCGTCGAAGACCTCCGAAGGGCCACGCGGCCGATGGTCTTCCTGGGGAGGAGCGCGCTGGAGGGCGCGGCGGGAAGCGGGATCCTCCACGCGGCGCAGCGGCTCCAGGCCGCGGGCTGCATGATCCACATCATGCGGGGCAAGGGGAATGCTCTCGGCGCGGCGCTCGTGGGTGTGCTGCCCGGCCCGGGTGGGTGGACCGCGCCGGAGATCGTACGGCAGGCGGCGGGGGGCGCGCTCGACGTGCTCTACGTCCTGGGCGCGGACCCGGCGACGGAGATTCCCGATCGCCGCGCCTGGGCGGCCGCACGGGAGGCGACCCCCTTCCTCGTCGTCCACGACCTCTTCCTCACCGAGACCGCCCGGGCGGCGGACGTCGTGCTCCCCGCGTTGACCTACGCGGAGAAGGACGGGACCGTCACGAACCTCGAAGGGCGCATCCAGCGGATTCAGGCGGCGGTCCGTGGACCGGGGGAGGCCCGGAGCGACGCCCGGATCCTGGGGGATCTGGCTGCGCGCCTTGGCGCGGTGTGGTCCTATGGGTCGTGGGAGGAGATCTTCCAGGACGCCAGGCGGGTGGTCCCGGGACTGGCGGTGGACGCGATCCTCACGCCGCCGCCGCTCGCGGGCAAGTGGGCCGCGGATGGCGCGCTCCCGGCCCGGCCGGGGGAGCTGGTTCTGCTGACCGGCGAGGCGCTGTTCGATCGGGGCAGCATGACGTCGCGCTCCTCAGCGATCGCGGACCTGGCAGGGACCCCGGACCTGTGGGTCCATCCCGCCGACGCCGCGCGCAGCGGGGCGCGCGATGGGGACCTGGTCGAGGTCTCCGCCGTGGAGGTCTCTACCGGCGATGCGCATCTGGTGCTGCGCGCCCGGATCACGGAGGCGGTGCCGCGGGGAGCGGTCTACCTGCCGCGGGGCTTTGATGCCGTGCCGGTCAACCGGCTGCTCCAATGGGATCAGCCGCTGGTCGCGGTCACGGTGACACCGATCCAGGCCGCCGGACCATGACGGCTCTGGTGGCGGAGGCTGCGATCAAGAGCGCTATCCTTCTCTTCCTGATGCTGACGGCGACCGCCTATCTGACGTTCCTGGAACGCCGCCTGCTCGCGCGGTTCCAGCTGCGGCGGGGACCGAACCGGGTGGGGCCGCTCGGCCTGCTGCAGCCGCTCGCGGACGGCATCAAACTGCTCTTCAAGGAAGACTTCATCCCGGCCGGGGCCGATCGGCTGATCTACTGGCTGGCGCCCGCCATCTCGATGGTGACCGCCCTCGTCGTTTACGCCGTCATCCCCTTCGGACCCGAGGTGCACCTCTTCGGCCGCCGGATCCCTCTCTACCTGGCGGATGTGAACGTGGGAATCCTCCTGGTGCTGGCAGCCTCCAGCATCGGTGTGTACGGGATCATCCTGGGCGGGTGGGCGGTGAACAACAAATACTCGCTGCTCGGGTCCCTGCGTAGCACCGCCCAGTTAATCTCGTATGAACTCGCTATGGGGCTCGCGGTCATCACCGCGGTCCTGCTCGCGGGATCGCTCAGCCTGGTGCGGATCGTGGAAGCGCAGCGTGACCTGTGGTTTGTCTTCCGCTTCCCCTACGGCACGGTGGCCCTCATCCTCTTCCTGACGGCCGCGGTGGCCGAGACCAACCGCGCGCCGTTTGACCTCCCGGAAGCGGAACAGGAATTGATCGCCGGCTACCAGACGGAGTACGGGGGCTTCAAGTTCGCCATGTTCTTCATCGGGGAGTATCTGTCCGTCATCACGATGAGTCTGCTTGCGGCCACCCTGTTTCTCGGCGGCTGGCACGGGCCGCCGCTCGTCGGCGGATTCCTGCCCCCGCTCCTCTGGCTCGTCCTCAAGGCGCTGGCGGGGGTCTTCCTCTTCGTCTGGCTGCGGGCGACGCTGCCGCGGGTGCGTCACGACCGGCTGATGGCGCTGGGCTGGAAGGTGCTGCTGCCGGTGGGCCTGGCCAACATCGTGCTGGCCGCGGTGGCCATCTCGCTCTGGGGAGGCTAGGCGCATGCTCCGCCGGCGCCTGCGGTACGTCCTCGCGCTGCTGCGCGGGATGGGGGTCACCTTCCGCTACCTCTTCCGGCCTCCGGTCACGGTCGCCTATCCGGAGGAGAAGACGCCTGTGGCGGCCCGGTTCAAGGGGCGTCACTGGCTGACGCGCTACGCGGACGGGCTGGAGCGGTGCATCGGCTGTGAGCTATGCGTGATCGTCTGCCCCTCGCAGGCGATCTCCGTGCAGGCGGCGGAGAACACGCCGGAGCATCAGGTCAGCCGTGGCGAACGCTATGCTGCGGACTTCCAGATCAACATGCTCCGCTGCATCTTCTGCGGCTTCTGCGAGGAGGCCTGTCCCACCGGCGCCATCGTGCTGGGGCAGGACTACGAACTCGCCGGGTACACCCGGGCGGAGATGATCTATACGAAGCCCATGCTCACCGAACCGTACCCCGGGGCCAGCAGCCGGGATCCGCACCGGGAGATCTAATGGAGCTCATTCTCTTCATCCCCGCCGCCGCATTGGCCCTGGCCGGGGCGGTGGGGGTGATCGCCTCCCGCCGCGCCATCCACAGCGCGCTGTCGCTGCTCCTCGTCCTCTCCGCGCTCGCTGTGCTCTATCTGCTCCTGGAAGCCCAGTTCATCGCCGTGCTCCAGGTCATCATCTACGCGGGGGCGATCGTCGTGCTTTTCCTGTTTGTCATCATGCTCCTGCACATGGCGACGGGCGAGCCGACGGTCGGCGGGCTGCGGGCCCAGCGGGCCGCCGCCGTTGTTGTGGGTGCTCTCTTCCTGGCGGGGCTCCTCGTCGTCCTGGTCCGTCCCCAGACCGCTGCGGTGCTGGTGGTCGGGCCCGGGCCGGCCTTCGGGACGGCGGAGGCGGTCGGCCGGGCGCTGTTTACGCGCTTCCTGCTGCCGTTTGAGTTGTCGTCGGTCATCCTGCTGGTGGGCATCATCGCCGCGGTTACCCTCGGCAAAGGGCGACCGCCGGAGGGTCGTGGGGTGAGTTGATGGTTCCGCTCGCCTACTACCTGGTCCTGAGCGCGGTCCTGTTCTCGGTGGGGATGACCGGGGTGCTGGTGCGGCGCAACGCGCTCATCGTCTTCATGTCGATCGAACTCATGCTCAACTCCGTGAACCTGACCTTCGTTGCGCTCAGCCGCCACCTC
>JANONS010000239.1:0-2909 GCA_031420915.1 Armatimonadota bacterium | reverse complement strand
AAGGAAGAGCGCAATTTCCCCGTCTGGCAGATCCTCTGGATGCTCGTGACCGGCGTCCTGCCTATGAGCCTCCTGATCTTTTCCGTGCTCGGGTCCATCGCCTTCGGGCTGGCCGCCCCCACCGAGGCGGCGGCGATGGGGGGGCTCGGGGCGCTGGCGCTCGCCGCCGCCTATCGAAAACTGACCTTGAAGAATCTCAAGGAGGCAGTCTTCCGGTCGGTCCGGACGTCCAGCATGGTGCTGACCCTGCTGGTGGGATCGAGCATTTTTGCCGCCGTCTTCGCCCGGCTGGGCGGGGCCAGCGTCATCGAACGCTTCGTCTTGGGCCTGGGGCTCTCCACGGGGGGATTCATCTTGCTCGCGATGGTCATCATCTTTCTGCTGGGGTGGCCACTGGAGTGGACCGAGATCATCATCATCTTCATGCCCCTCTTCTGGCCGATTGCTGCGAAGTACAACATCGATCCCGTCTGGTTTGGCATTCTCGTAGCGGTCAATCTGCAGACGGCCTTCCTCAGCCCACCGGTCGCCATGGCCGCATTCTATCTGAAGGGCGTGGCAGGTCCCAGCATTCTGCTCTCCGATATCTTTCGGGGCATGCTCCCGTTCATGGCCATACAGATCCAGGGGCTGCTGTTAATCTACTTCTTCCCGCAGCTCGTCCTGTGGCTGCCCAATCTCCTGATCAAGTAGGGACGGTCCCTGTTCACCTCTGATCTCGTACGCGAAGGTGCCGGCGCACCCACCACACGATCCCTGCCAGCAGCACGAGAACGATCAGGACCTCAAATCCCTCGAAGAAGCGCCGGATGGAGGCCCACCGCTCCCCGAGGCGCAGGCCGATCCATGCGAGCAGGTACGTCCAGATCAGCGACCCGATGAAGGTGTAGAGCGAGAACCTCCACAGACCCACTCGAGCGATCCCCGCGGGAAAGGAGATATAGGTCCGCACCACCGGCAGCAGCCGCCCCACGAAGACGGTGGCGCCGCCCCAGCGCGCGAACCAGCGATCCGCCAACGCCAGGTCGTGCTTCGAAATCAAGACGTACCGGCCGTAGCGCTCAAGTAGCCGGCGTCCGCCGGCTGCGCTCACCCAGTAGGCCCCGAGCGATCCCACCAGGCATCCCACCGCACCAGCCAGGGCCGCCCCAAACAGCGTGAACCGGCCCGTCAGCACCAGGTAGCCTGAGAACGGCATGATGATCTCTGATGGCAGGGGGAAGCCGGCGGATTCCAGCGCCATCAGGATCACGACGCCCGCGTAGCCGAGGGCGCTGATCGTGTTGATGATGAACGAACCCACGGCGGCTATGAGGCGGGCGGGGATGTCCGTCAAGGCCATACGCTCAGGGCTAGGGAGGCGTCAGGGAGAGACTTCGGCGGCTGCCTTGGCCGCCTGTAGCACCGATGTTTCGCGCAGATAACGCGCGGCGGCCTCCGGGGCCACCTGGTTGATGTAGAAGCCCGATCCCCACTCGAATCCCGCCACGCGAGTGAGCTGCGGGATGACCTCGATGTGCCAGTGGTAGGCGGGGGACCGCGGATACTCGTACGGCGCGGTGTGCACGATGAAGTTGTACGGCGGGTTGTGCAGGCAGAGGGCCAGCTTCAACAGCGTGGTCTTCAAAGCATTGGCCATAGCGGGGATATCATCGCCGGTAATGCTGCCGAACGAGGCCATGTGGGTCTTCGGTAGAATCCACATCTCAAAGGGGAAGCGGGCCGCGAACGGCGCCAGGGCGACGAACCGGTCGTTCTCGTAGACGATGCGCTCGGCGCTCGCCTGCTCCTGCTGGACGAGATCGCAGTAGATACAGGTGCCCTGTTTCACGAAGTACCTCTCGGCGGCATCCAGTTCCTCATCGATGCGCTTGGGGACCATCGGGAGCGCGATCAGCTGGGAGTGCGGATGAGACAGCGAGGCGCCCGCCGCCCGCCGGTGGTTCCGAAACAGGAGCAGGTACTGGAACCGCTCGTCCCGATCTAGGTCCTCGTACCGCTGGTGGTAGGCGCGCAGGACGTCTGCGATCTGCTCCTCCGGTAGCAGCGCCAAATGGGGGTCATGCTCGGGGGTCTCGATGATGATCTCGTGCGCGCCCACCCCGTCCATCCGTGTGAACATCCCCACCCTCGTCGGGGAGGTGTTGCCCTCAATCCGCAGCGCCGGGAATTTGTTCGAGACGACCCGCACCCGCCACCCGGGGGTGTTCGGACCAGTCCCGTCCCGCCGGACGCCGAAGATCTCCGGCGGCGTCTGATCCTCCCGCCCCTCGCAGAACGGACAGCGGTCGCGGTCCGTAAGGTCCTGCTCTTCCTTGGGGATGAAGTCAGTGGGCCGCGCCGCGCGTTCCGTGGCGATAATGACCCAGCGCTGCGTGATCGGGTCCTTGCGCAACTCGGGCAATCGAGACCCACCTCCCTCGCTGATCGAACGCTCCGATCGACTGCTCTGCCGCTATACCGATCGGCCTGCCGGCCCACTCACCCTCCTGCCCAATACCTCCTGGAATAAGGCCACGTACCGCTCGGCCGAATAGCGCCAGGAGAAGTCGGCGCGCATGCCGGCTTCCTGCAGTCTCCGCCAGGTGAGGGGGTCCCGGAAGACCGCAAGCGCCTGCTCGATGACGGCGAGCAGCGCCTCGGGCCTGTAGGCATCGAAGACGAACCCCGTCGCCCGCGCGTCGCCGAGCGCGTCCGGCGTCGCATCGACCACCGAATCCGCCAGTCCCCCTGTACGGCGAACGATGGGCACGGTCCCGTACCGCATGCTGTACAGCTGGTTTAGGCCGGAGGGTTCGAACCGCGAGGGCATCAGGAACATATCCGCCCCCGCCTCGATCCGGTGTGCCAACCCCTCATCAAATGTGAGGGCGACGAAGACCTGGCGGGGGTGCGTCCGGGCGAGGTGG
>JANONS010000238.1:0-2595 GCA_031420915.1 Armatimonadota bacterium | reverse complement strand
TCCTGGAGTTGCCCCGGTTTCGTGGACGGTTCAGAGTTAGGGTCCCAAACGTTTCTTTCGCCTCGTTTCAGCTCCGGGGCCGGCGCCTCCTGACGGCGGCCCGACGCACGGCACGGGTGAGTTTCCAGCGCTTCCAGTTCGGCGCTCCGCCCCTCGCGTGACGCAGGGCAGAGCGGGTGACGTCGACCTCGAGGACCTCGCTGGCATGCGCGACGATGAGGTCGCGGATCCATTCCACCACGGTCGGCCGTCGGCTCGCAACGGGATGCTCGCGGGCCAACGCCTCCTGCAGTGCCCCCCACTCGGTGTCCGAGAAGCGGAGGAACGCTCCGTGACGCCGCGGATGCGGGAGCGGAGGTCGGCCTAGTTTGCTCATGGGTTTCAGAGTTCATGATATCACAAACTCGCACGCCTGACCACCGCTTCCTCCGACCTCGCCTCGTGCGCGCGCTCGTAGGCCAGCGGCGACAGGTAGCCGAGGCCGGAGTGCCGCCGCTGCGAGTTGTACCACCCCTCGATGAAGTCGAATACCGCCAGGCGTGCCTCGCCCTGCGTCGGGAACGGTCGCCGGTCCAGCAGCTCGCACTCCAGCGTCGCGAAGAAGCTCTCACACATGGCGTTGTCGAAGCAGTCGCCCACCGATCCCATCGAGGGGCGCACCCCGGCCTCCCGGCAGCGCTTCCCGAAAGCGAACGACGTGTACTGACACCCCTGGTCGGAGTGATGGATCACCCCCTCGGGCTGCCGCTCTCGGACCGCCATGTCAAGAGCCGCGAGCACCAGCTCGGTGCGCAGGTGCGTCTCCATGGCCCAGCCCACCACCCTCCGGCTCCAGACGTCGACCACCACGGCCAGGAACAGGAAGCCGGACCAGGTCGGGATGTAGGTGATATCCGCCACCCACAACTGATCCGGGCCGGCCGCCGTGAACGCCCGCTCGACCAGATCAGGCGCTGGCCGGGCGTCCTGGTCGCGGACGGTCGTCTTCCAGCCCTTGCGCCGGCTCACGCCCTGCAAGCCCGCGGCTCGCATCAGGCGAGCGACACGCTTGCGGCCCACCTGCATGCCTTCCGCCTTGAGATCTACGAGCAGACGGGGCGAGCCGTAGGTCCCTCGCGACCGCACGTGCAGCTTGCGGATCCGCTCCACCAGTGCGGCATCTTGCTGCGCCCGCTCGCAGCGGGAGCGCGACCGCCACGCGTAGTAGCCGCTGGGGGAGACGCCCAGCAGGCGGCACATCGTTCGGATCGGATGCTCGGCCCGATGCTCGCTCATGAACCCGAAGGCTTCCTCGGGGTCGACTGCGTCTCCTGCGCGAACCAGGCCGCGGCTTTTTTCAAGATCTCCCGCTCTTCTCGAAGCGTCCGGTTCTCGCGCCGGAGTTGGACCAGCTCGGCACGTTCCTCGCTCGTCAGACCATCGTTGCGCTTGCCGTCATCGAGATCGGCCTGACGGACCCAGTTGCGGATCGACTGCGCCGTGGGCTCGAACCGCCGAGCCAGCTCCTCCGGCGTCTGCCCGGAGCGGACCAGCTCGATCATGCGACGACTGAACTCCACCGCGTACGGCTGGGGGGGTGCGGACTTCTTCGACTTGGGCATCGTGGAACCCTCCGACCCAAAGGGTCAGGTGTCCACCAAACCGGGTCAACTCCAGATCCCGTGATGCGCAGCCACAGGGGATCGGCGTCCCGCGCGAGTTCCAGCTCGAACGTGAAGAACGGGCAGCATCTGCGTTCGAGTGAGACCCACTGAGCGGCCCTCATGAAGGCTGCCGACGGCAGGCGGAAGGCATACCCGTTCGGGAGCTCTGTCTTTTGCCGGACTTCCTCGAGCAGCGCACGAGACAGCTTGAGATGGGTGGCGCGCTGGCTCTTGGTGAGCGCGTTCATGTTGCAGGCGAAGCGCTCGCCACCCGCAGCGGACCCCGCCGGAACGATCGTCAGAAGCAGCAGGGCAAGCATGGCTCGTTTCATGAGTGTCCCCCCTTCCTCGACTCACCCTACGACTTGAAGTGCGCTTGAAGTCAAGGCACAATCCGAGCCATGCTGAAGATCGGTGAAGTCGCGAAATCCGCCGGGGTCCGCACGTCCGCGATCCGGTATTACGAGCAGATCGGGCTGCTCCCCTCGCCTCGACGGACAGGCGGTCGCCGCCAGTACACCGACGATGTCCTCCTGCGTCTGAGGGTCATCCGCTTCGCGCAGGAGTGCGGGTTCACTCTTGGCGAGATTCGAGCCCTGTTCGCCGGCCGGCGATATTCCGCAAGGCTGCAGCAGCATGCCAGGGACAAGATCGCCGAGCTCGAGGGGGTGATCGGTCGAGCGCGAGGAATGCAGTCCCTGCTGAGAGGGGCCCTGCGCTGCAAGTGCCTGACGCTCGAGGATTGCGGCCGCCTGCTGCGCCAGGCCGGGAGGCGATCGACATGATGGAGGGGTGTGTATGGATGCGCTGACGGCTTTCGGAGTCCTGGCGGTCACCGCCATGCTCCTGTTCTACGCCCTGGAGGACCGCGCCGTGGGTTTCATCCTCGCCTTCGCGATCGCCTGTGTCGCCGCTTCGATCTATGGATTCCTGCAAGGCGCATGGCCGTTTG
>JANONS010000237.1:0-11607 GCA_031420915.1 Armatimonadota bacterium | reverse complement strand
GGCGGTGACCGCCTGCACCAGCGTGGCCCAGGTTGGCGGGAATGGCGGCCCTCCGAACACTCCACCGAATAACCCGCCGAATAACCCGCCGGACGATGACCCGCGACAGCAAGTGCCCGAGGCTCCGATTCTCGTTCTTCTGGCCTCCGGTTTGCTGACCCTCGCGGCCTTTCGTCGCCGCTCCACGCGGCTGATCTAGCCAAAGAGGATTCTCATGCCCCCGGGGCCGCTGAACGGGCGGGCCCCGGGGGTTGATTTTTCTTCGCCTCTTCCCGCGATGGTGACCCGTCTCGCCCTTCTCATCGGGTTCGCGCTCCTGCTCAGTGGCTGTACGGCTGCGGGTCTGTCAGCCGTGCCTCCGACAGACGGCCCTGCGCCAGGCCCCCGGAATCAACTCTTGCCGATCTTCCAGAGGCCTTTTGCCGGAGGTTTCTGGTTGAGCAACTTCTTTGATCACGAATTCCCTTTTCAGTTCCAGGATAACAACGGTTTTCAGCGCACCTTCCGGGGGGAGGCGCGCGCGGGAGGGATCGACGGTCACAACGGGTATGACTGGCGGATGGACGTGGGCACGCCCATCCTGGCTGTGGCCGACGGTGACGTGGTGTTCGCCGATCTGGAGGAGCCGTTCTTCTGTCCGCCTCTCGGTCGGACCGTCAGTGGCCTGTTTGTCTTGCTCGAGCACCTCGCGCCCAGCGGCGATCGCTTTCTCAGCGGCTACGCTCACCTCGACCGCATCGACGTCACGAGGGGGCAGCGAGTCAGCGCGGGCCAGCAGATCGCCCTCTCGGGCAACACCGGCTGCAGCACCAGACCCCACCTGCACTTCATGGTCTGGCGGCGGGTCGGTGACCGGTGGGTCCTCGTCGATCCCTTCGGCTGGGAAGCGGCGGGTGCCGATCCCTGGGCTCTGCACCCGCAGGGGACGCAGAGCCTGTGGCTATGGAGACCAGGCCAGGTGCCCCCGATCGCGCTGGATCCCGAGCTCGGGGGCAGTGGCAGCGCGTCCGTTGCGGAAGAGGCGCCAGTCGAGGTCCCCGAGCCACCCGCCCTGCTGCTTCTCAGTTCTGGATTGGCGCTTCTGGCTTTCCATCGCGCGCGCTACCGGCGCGAGGCCTCACCCACGCGAACCGGAAGCGAGTGAAAGACGGCGGGACCCTGTGATCGGGTCTCGCACGGATGCCATATACTAAGGGAGCCGTGGCGCGCCGCGTCTCCTTCGATATCGCCGCGTTCCTTGCTGATCTCGAGCAAGATTCCGCCTACGACGGGCAGATCGTGCATCGCCGGTCGCTCCCATCACGGGCGGCGCGGTACGCTCTCCTGGACCCGCCGTTGCCCGAGGTCCTGCGGCGGCGGCTTGCGGCGACCGGCATCACCCGCCTGTACATGCACCAGGCCGCCGCGGTGGACGCGGTCCGGCGGGGGGAGCACATCGCGGTCATCACCCCCACAGCCAGCGGGAAGACGCTCTGCTACAATCTGCCGGTCCTCGAGCACCTGGCAGACGATCCGACCGCGCGGGCGCTCTATCTCTTTCCGACGAAGGCGCTGACGCAAGATCAGCGGGATGGTCTGGTCGAGTTCGGGCTGCCGGAGGTACGGATCGCCACCTACGACGGGGATACGCCGCCCGGGGAGCGGCGTCGCATCCGGGACAGCGTGCACATCCTGCTGACCAACCCCGACATGCTCCACCTGGGCATCCTCCCGCAGCATTTCCGGTGGGCGGAGTTCCTGCAGCGCCTGCGGTTTGTCGTGATCGACGACATGCACATCTACCGGGGGGTGTTCGGATCGAATGTCGCCAACATCCTGCGACGCCTCCGCCGGGTGTGCGCGCTGCACGGGAGCCGCCCACAGTTTATCTGCGCCTCGGCGACGATCGCTAACCCCCAGGAGTTTGCCGAGCGGCTCCTCGGCCTCGCCGTGACGGTGATCGACCAGGGAGGCGCGCCGCAGGGGCCCCGGGAGGTCGTGCTGTGGAATCCTCCCTACCTCGACAAGGGGCGCATGGCCCGACGCAGCCCCTACAGCGAGGCCACCTGGCTCTTCACTTCGCTCATCCGGCGCGGGGTGCGCACGATCGCGTTCACGAAGGCCCGCAAGATCACCGAGTTGATCTACCGCTATGCACAGAACCGGCTGGCGAAAGAGGCGCCGGAG
This sequence comes from Armatimonadota bacterium, assembly GCA_031420915.1. Taxonomy (GTDB): domain Bacteria; phylum Sysuimicrobiota; class Sysuimicrobiia; order Sysuimicrobiales; family Humicultoraceae; genus JANONS01. The sequence goes on along the minus strand of JANONS010000237.1, from coordinate 9,441 downwards.
GTGGCCCGGCGGATCAGCCCCTACCGAGCAGGGTACCTCCCGGAGGACCGGCGGCGCATCGAGCGGCGGCTGTTTGACGGCGAGCTGGTGGGGGTCGTCTCGACCAGCGCCCTGGAGCTGGGGATCGACGTCGGCGGGCTCGATGCCGCCCTACTCGTCGGCTACCCGGGCACGATCGCCAGCACCTGGCAGCGCGCAGGCAGAGCGGGGAGGGGACGCGCCCCCTCGCTGGCGGTGCTGATCGCCCTGGATGACGCGCTCGATCAGTACCTGATGCGCCACCCCGATTATCTGTTCACACGCCCGTGCGAGCACGCGGTGATCGATCCGGAGAATCCCTACATCCTGGCGGGGCACCTGCGTTGCGCGGCGGCGGAAGTCGCCTTGTGGGAGGGGGACGCGCAACTCTTCGGCCCGCGCGCGCTCGAGGTGGCGCGCGTCCTGGAGGAGCACGGTGACCTGGTCCGGCGCCGGGAGCGGTGGTACTGGGCGGCTCGCAAGCGGTACCCGGCCTCCGAGGTGGAAGTGCGAAGCGCATCGGGGGACATCTACCGGATCGTCGAGGCGGCGGAGGGTCGCTTGCTTGGCACGGTGGACGCGTCGCGGGCCTTCGAGCAGGTCCACCCCGGAGCGATCTACCTCCACCAGGGCGAGGCATACGCCGTGCGCACGCTCGATCTCGGCGAGAAGACCGCCTATGTGGCACCCAGTGCGGGAGAGTACTACACGCAGCCTCGGGTCCGCACGGACGTTTCCATCCTGCGGTCGCACCGGGAGCGCCCCTGGGGTCCCACCACCGCGCGGTTTGGCGACGTCGACGTGACGAGCCATGTGATCGAGTTCGTCCGCAAGCAACTCTTCACCGATACGGTCCTCGGAGTGGAGCCGCTCGACCTGCCGGAGCAAACCCTTTCCACCACCGCGCTGTGGTTTTCCATTCCGCCCGACCTGGTGGGTGAGGTGGCGCGCCAGGGAGGCGACCTCGCCGGAGGGATCCACGCGGTGGAGCACGCGGCCATCGGGCTCCTGCCGCTCTTTGCCATGTGTGACCGCTGGGACATCGGCGGCGTCTCCTACCCCCGCCACCCCCAGACCGATGGGCCGACGATCTTCATCTACGACGGCCATCCCGGAGGCGTGGGGATCACGGAGAAGGGGTTCGCGCTGCTTGACGACCTGATGGCCGCCACGCTGGATGCCATCGAATCGTGTCCCTGCGAGTTGGGGTGCCCCTCCTGCATCCAGTCGCCCAAGTGCGGCAACCTGAACACACCGCTGGACAAGGCCGCGGCGGTTCTACTCCTTCGCGCTCTCCTCCACCGTCCGGCCCCCGCCCCGGTTGCCCGCGCGTGAGGAGAACTCCCTCTCGAATGTCAGGGCAGGGACGGGGTCGGCAGGCGCCGTCCGATCTGCAGCCAGGCGGTCAGCGACAGTAAGACGGCCGCGGCCGCCGCCGCGACGACGCCCATGGCGCCGTATCCGATAGCCGCGAATACGATGCCGCTGCCCAGACTTCCCGCAGCCGACGACAGCCCGATCAGCAGATCGTTGAAGCCCTGGGTTCTGGCGCGCTCGACAGGAGAGAGTTGATCCGCCAGGAGCGACGAGCCGCCCACATAACAGAAGTTCCATCCGAGTCCCACCAGAAACAGCGTGAGCGTGAGAGGCACCAGTTGAGGCGACAGGGGCGCGCCGAGCGAGGCCAGGATCAGGATCCCGGCTCCGGTCGCGATGACGGGCTCCCGTCCCCAGCGGTCGGCCAGCCGTCCGGACAAGATGGAAAAGGCGTACATGCCCACGATGTGCGCGGAGATGACAAACGAAATGTGGGTCAGGGGATGCTGATGGTCTTTCATGTGCAGGGGCGTGATGACCATCAGCATAGCCATCGTCAACTGTCCAAAGACCATAGCCAGCACGGCCGCGAGGGCGGGGCGCTGACGTAGGATCTCGCCGATGGGACGGGCGGGCCCAGCGGCCGGGACCGATGCCGGGGAGGGGCCGGCAATCGCACGGGCGAGGTCACGCGGCTCAGGACGGAGCCAGATGAACACTACGGCTGCACCAATGGCGAAGAGGGTCAGAGCGGCTCCGTACGGCCCGGCCAGCTCATCAATCGCAAAGCGTCGCGCTAGGGCGGCCATGGGGCCGGCGAGGAGCGGCCCGGCGATGGCTCCGACGGTCCCGCCCAGCACCACGCTGGAGATCGCTCGTCCCCGCTCCGCCGCTGTATGGACCTCGGCGGCGACGAACCGTGACAGCTGCACTGCTGCCACGGCTGCTCCCATCAGGAGCGACCCACCGAGGAAAGTCGCGAACGACTTAACGATGATGCCGCTGCCCGCCAGCGCGGCTCCAGCCGCGCCGATCAGCGTCCCCGTGATAAGCGTCCCGCGGCGCCCCCAGCGATCCATCAGAGACCCCCATGCGAAGGCCGAGAAGGCGGAGCCGAGCAGGTAGACCATTGCCGGCACCCCAGCCCATGCTGCGCGCCCGCTGAGCCTGGCCCCGACGATGGTGGCGATCGGAAAGATGGCGATCACCGCCGCCGAGCCCAGGCTCTGCGCCACGAAGAGGGTGCGAGTGATTCTGCGAGCGGCCGGAGCGTGGTCCATGCTTCGGGAATTGGTCAAGGGACTTCGAGTCTTCGACGCACCTACCTGGCCTCCTTTGGCTGAGGCGCTCCCGGGCTGATGGCGGCCTGCGTCTCGGCGGTCTTGCCTTGACGAGCCGCACGTGCATAGAGGAGCAGCGCGGGCGACAGCACGGCGCCGCTCACCACCATCGCGGCGCGTAGGGACGCGCGGAGCCCGATGGCCCCCACGACCGGGCCGCCTCCCACCTGGCCCAACGCGCCGGCCTGACCCATCATCGAGAGCACGGTGGCCCGCACCTTCGGGTCAATCTTTGGAACGAGCCACGCGTCCTGCATGGGTTCGATCACACTGTGCAGCAGGGAGCCGCCCCAGGATGCCAACAGGGCGAGCGTGAAGTTCCCGGTCAGGCCAAAGATGATCACGCTGGAAATCTGCAGTGTGGTGAGGGCGAAGAGCGTCCGAGACATAACACCGTGCCGTGTCGTATCGACGCGGCGTCTCAGGATTTCCGCCGCGCCGATGCCGAGCAGCATGGAGCCGACGCTCATGATGCCAAACCAGATAACCGGCGTGAGCCCGCCGATCGTAGGAAAGGCGAAGTTGGCGAGGAAGTGCGCTTCCGACAGCCGGTCGAAACCCTCGCTGGCCATGCCTCCCAGCGCGGCGATGCCCAGGAACGTCACGAGCACCGGCTGCCGCCGGACCACCCGCGTACCGTCTGTCAGTGTGCGGGCCATCGCCTGCCAGGTGGTGCGCTGCTCCCGAGGGGTCGGGTGGAATCCGGTCTCCGGCATGAACAGAACGAGAAAGCCCGCGAGCCCGAGCATGAGGCCCCCGCCCAGCACGATCGGCAGGCTGAGATGGATGCTCGCCAGCCCGACACTGGCCGCAATGCCGGCCAGGGCTCCCAGCCGGCTCACCTGGGCGCCGCGCAGGAAGACCCGCCCGACCCGATCGTCGCCCACCTCGCCCGCGATCCACGCTTGAGTGGCGCCGCTCAGGAACGTATACCCGAGGCCGAGGATCACCTCCACTCCCAGCATGACGGAGATGAGCGGGATCGAGCCCTGCACCACGACGCCCACGCCCAAAAGCGCCGTCCCGATGATGATCGAGAGGCGGCGGCTGTACGTGTCGGCGACCACGCCGGTCGGCACCTCGAAGAGAAACGCAGACGCCTCGAGGACTGTGCCCACCAGCACCAGTTGCAGCGGGTTCATGTGGAGGACGTTCACGCGATAGACCGCCATCAGGGTGTAGATCATCGCAAAGCACAGCGCGCCGACACCTCTGTAGATCAGGTAGACTGTGTACGCATCGAGCTTTTGCCGTCCAACATGCATGCTTGGTTCCTCCGCATCTGGTCATAGACGCACAAAGGCCACGGGTCATCCACCCGTGGCTGGAGGAACCGCGCTAGGTGATCCTGCGCGAGGTGATCCTGCGGAGCGACCTTATGCGGTCCCTGCCCGGATGGATGGCTGTGAATGGATGAGAGACGCGATCCTGGCTGTGGCTCTCATGCTTCCCACCCCTCCGGAGCAGACGTATGACGGGCCCCAGTCTGGAGGCGGCGCGCGCTGATGTCAAGAGGCGATGACATCTGGCCTTCCTACGATGGGAGTGGCATCGTCAACTTCCCGGTCACGGTGCTTGCGCATTTCTCCTCGATCCTCCACGATCCGTCCCTGATTCAGAGGGGACTCGCGCCTCCGCTTTTGTCTTCGCATCACGGGCCGCTGCGACCCGACATGCGTGTGGTCCTCTGCTTCCTCATCGATGCTTTCGGCCATTCTCAGCTGCGCGAACAGCTCACAGTGGGGAATATGCCGAACCTGCAAGAGTTGCTCGACCGGGGGGCGCAACTCACGACGTTGACCTCCGTGTTCCCGTCGACGACCACTTCTGCCCTGTTCTCCCTGAATACGGGGCTCGCGCCCGCCCAGCACGGTGTCGTGGGTCACACGATCTGGCTCCCGAACCTCGGGCTGGTGGCCAATATGATCAGGATGGGACCGGCTGCAGGTGGGCCTGCGTTTGAGGACCTCACCTCGTTTGCTGTCAGCAAGACAGTGTATGAGCGTCTTATGAGGTCAGGTGCCGGTGCGTACGTTGTCGGACCCGCTGATCTTGTCCGGACGCCTCTCACGGTCCTCCTCCACCGCGGCGCGACCTACGTCCCCTTCGCAACTCCGTCCACGATCGGGGTCAGGCTCGATGCGCTCGTGGCGGATCTCCTGGACGCGGGGCGGCCCGGCTACATCTTTGTCTACTGGCCGTTCATCGACACGGTCGCTCATGCCAGCGGGACGGCGTCCCTGGACTATACGGCGGAGGCGAACCTCGTCGATCACGTGTTCTTTGGGTGGCTGCGCAGACGGTCGTTTGGTGGTCGGGTGGCCGCCTTTGTGCTGGCGGACCATGGGCAGTCCTCGCTCGACCGGGCAAACGCCGTCCTGCTGAACGCGCGAGAGAAGATCACGACGCTGCTAGCGCGCCCGCCGGCGGGTGAGCGCCGGGCGCTCTGCCTGAAGGCGCAAGAGGGCAAGGCAGAGGCATTGCGCGCTGCGCTGCTCGCAGAGTTCGAAGGGGACATTCAGATCCTCGCCGTGACGGAGGCGATACAGCAGGGCCTGTTTGGTCCGGTCCCCACGTCCGGCCAGGCTCTGCCGTCCCATCCTGAATTGGCCGAACGGGTGGGAGACTGGATTGTGCTGCCAAAGGGCGCGCTCCAGGTGAACTATGCGCATCGTCAGGAGGCTGAAACAATGCTCGCCGGAGGCCACGGCGGTCTGGCCGAGGCGGAAATGCAGGTGCCACTGGTTTCTCTCAGTGTGTAACGAGGGTACAATGCCTCCGATGGGCACGCTCTACGTCGTCGGGACGCCGATCGGGAATCTTGAAGACATCACGCTCCGCGCGCTACGGGTCCTCCGCGAGGTGGACCTGATCGCCTGCGAGGATACCCGCCACACTCGTACGCTGCTGAAACGTCACGGGATCGCGACGCCCCTCGTCTCCTACCACGAGCACAACGAACGGGAGCGGGCCCAACAACTCGTGCGCCGGCTCATAGCGGGCGAAGACATCGCGCTGGTCACTGACGCGGGGATGCCGGGGATCTCCGACCCCGGTTTTCACGTGGTGACTGGGGCGCTCGCCGCTGGAGTTCCTGTGACGCCTGTCCCCGGCCCGAGTGCTGTGACCTCGGCACTCAGCGTGGCGGGACTAGGGACCGATCGGTTTCTCTTCATGGGGTTCCTCCCGCGTACCCGCGCAGCGCGGCGGCGTGCATTTGAGGAAGTTTCCACGGTGCCCGCGACGCTAGTACTTTTCGAAGCGCCCCACCGGATTCGAGACACACTCGCCGACCTGGCGGAGGTACTCGGTCCCCGGCGTGTGGCGCTCATGCGTGAGTTGACCAAGATCCATGAGGAGGTTCTCCGCGGCCGGGCGGACGAGATCGCCGAACGGCTGGCGGAAATCCAGCCACGGGGCGAAATCACCCTGGTGGTGGAAGGCGCAGCGCTCAGGCGGCAGGCCGGTCAGGCGCAGTCCAGGCACCTCTCAGGTCGTGCGGTGGAGCCCGCGGCCCACCTGCGGCGGCTGCTCAACCGAGGTCTCTCTCGCCGCGACGCGGCCCGTAGCCTGGCCGAGACCTACGGCATCCCGCGCCGCGTCGCGTACCGGATGGCGTTGGAGGCAGGAAAGTCCTGATGCGGAAGTTTTCCGGCATCATCCCGCCGCTCGTCACCCTCTTCGACGAACATGGTGCCGTCCATGAGATAGCGATGCGGCGCCACGTCGATCGCATGATCGAGGCGGGGGTGCACGGCCTCCTCGCGCTGGGGACGACGGGCGAGGTCATGCACCTGAGGCCCGAGGAGCGCCACCGTGTGGCGGACATAGTGGTGGAGCAGGTTCGCGGCCGCGTGCCCGTGTTCATCGGCTGCGCCGGGACCGGCACCGAGGAGGTGATCGCCTACGCCCGCCACGCGCAGGAGATCGGCGCGTCGGCTGCGGTCGTCATCGTTCCCTACTACTGGGTGCTCTCGGACGCGGCCGTGGAAGCGCACTACGCCGCGATCGCGCGGTCGGTGGACTTTCCGATCGTGATCTACAATTTTCCGGCGGTCAGCGGCCGGAACCTCGCCCCCGCGCTCATCGCTAGGCTGGCCGGAGCCCATGCAAATATCGCCGGCATCAAGGAGACGCTGGACAGCGTGGGGCACATCCAGCAGGTGCTGGCGCAGGTGCGGCCGCTGCGGCCCGATTTCAGCGTCCTGTGCGGCTACGAGTACCACCTGCTGAACACGCTGCTGCTCGGCGGCGACGGCGCGATCCCGGGGATGGCGAACGTCGCACCGGCCGCCTCGGTGGCAGTCTACGAGGCCTTTCGACGGGGGGACTTGGCGCAGGCGGCGGAGTTGATGCGCCGGCGGCTGGACTTTCCTACCTTCTACGAGTTCGGCGCGCCGCTCTTCGTGGTCGTGAAAGAGGCGATGCACATGACCGGGTTGATCGACCATCCTACCGTCCGCCTGCCGGCCCTGCCGCTCAGCGACGACGCGCGCGCCCGGCTGCGCGGCCTGCTCGCCGGTCTCGGCATGCTGTGACGATCATCCCCTCTGGTCAATCCCGCGTCGCTTTGAGCCGTCGCAGGACAAAGATTTGGGCGGCATGGTAGGTATCGTGGGTGGCGACGTCGGCCACGAGATCGATCAGCCTCCACGGCCCGCGGACAGGTTCTACCAATCGCTCGGGCGTGAGAGTGCGCAGTGCCGCCATCAGCCGTTTGTGGGCGGCGCCGAGCTCGCCCCGGGCCTGAGTCCAGCCCTGCTCCGTGGCAACGGCAGCCCTCCAGTTCTGGCTCTCGTCATATTTCCAGGGTCGCCCTGTCAGGCGCGCGGTGACCGCATCCTTCCAATAGGCCATGTGCAGCACGATCTCCGCGATGGTCTGCTGGCGGGGATGGCGGCGATGGGCGACACGAGCGGTGACTCCCCTGATTGATAGCAGCGGTCCTTTGCCGGCCCAGTTTCCTCTTCTATACGTGCCATCGCCTCGCCTGACGATCCAGTCGATGACCGCCCGCAGTCCCGAGGATGACTTCCTTCTGTTTTTGACCTTCTGCGGCATTCGCGTCTCCCTTCAGCGCTGCGGGTGCTCGACCCGGCGGGCCCGCCTGCTGGCGTAGCGGATGAGGCCGAGGACGTTGTTGTGCGCCGGCATCATCACGTCGTAACGGGCCGGCTGACCTCCGCCTTCCACCTCTGCGATCTCCCGAGCGGTCAGCACGCGCAATCGTTCGGCAAGCGTCTGTTCATCCAGCCCGGCCGCGGCGGCGTCCATCGCCAGCCGCTCTCGGGCGTCCAGATGGCCCTCCAGTTGTGTAAGCAGGTCGTCCACCCAGGTGTGCGGACCGAAGTGCGTGAGGAGCAGCCGGCGGGGGTGGAGCGCTCGCAGGCGGGCCAGGGTTGCCCGCCAGGCGGGAATGTCGAGGTCCGGTGGAGGCGTGGGTGGCGCGACGTAACGCGAACCTGGCAGTGCCACACCCGCCGCGTCGCCCGTGAAGAGGTCTCCCGACGCCTCGTCCAGGAAGGCGAGGTGGTGGCTCGCGTGTCCGGGCGTATCCAGCGCCACGAGCCGCCGCGATCCGAGCCGGACCTGCGCGCCATCCTCCAGAATGTGGACCCGCTCGCGCGGGAGCGGGATGGTCTCCCCCATGAACCGCTCCAGCGCATCGCCGTAGAGGCGCCGGGCGCTGGCGAGCAGCCGCGCAGGATCAATGAGATGCGGCGCGCCCACGGGATGCACGTAGACATCGAGGTGGGGGAATCGGGTCACCAGCGTCCCGGCGGCGCCGGCGTGATCCAGGTGGATGTGGGTGACGGCGATCGCCTGAAGATCACCGGGATCGAGTCCCGCCGCGCGGATTCCGTCCAGCAGCGTCTCGATGGTTGACGCCGGCCCCGTCTCGATGAGGGCCGGGCGCTCGCCGAGGAGCAGGTAGACGCCGATCGCCTCGGGGGTGTGGGAATAGTCGGTGTCGATCAGGATCAAGTCGCCGGCCAGATGGTCGATGCGCGCCATAGACGATGCCCGGTCAGGGTGCGGACCCCTTTTTGCGGAGCCGGGCTCCGGACCACGATAGCAAAGGAAAGCGCCGAGAGCCAATCGAACTGTTGGGAATCACCGGGTGCGAGTCTAGATGCCGATGGAGCGCCAGTATCATCGCTGGTTCAGTTCGTCGCTGGAGCGGGAGATGGAGCTCTTGGTGTTCGGTCACGGCGGTGCCCGGGTGCTGGTGTTTCCCACGTCGATGGGCCGCTTCTTTGACTGGGAGGATCGGGGGCTGATTGCCGCGATGCACGAGCACCTGGAGCAGGGGTGGATGCAGATGATCTGCGTGGACAGCGTCGACGCCGAGTCCTGGTACGCCAAAGCCCTTCCCCCCGCCGACCGGGCGCGGCGACACGCGCAATACGACCACTACATCCTGGACGAGGTGCTGCCATTCACCACCCGGCGCAACCCCAATGCGTTCCTCATGACCACCGGGGCCAGTTTTGGCGCGTACCACGCCATCAACTTTGCCTTCCGCTACCCTCACCTGGTCGGCCGCGCGATCGGGATGAGCGGCTCCTATGATGTCACGCGCTGGACGGGCGGCTACTCCGACGACACCATCTACTTCCACAACCCCTGCGCCTTCATCGCGGGCGAACACGAGCCGCAACGGCTGGACGCGCTGCGGCGCATGGATATCATCCTGGCCATCGGGCGTGAGGACTCCGCGTGCGCCAACAACGAGTACCTGTCGGAGCTCCTGTGGAGCAAGGAC
>JANONS010000236.1:0-6414 GCA_031420915.1 Armatimonadota bacterium | reverse complement strand
CCCGGGGGGGGCCCGGCGGGGGCCGGGGGGGCGGCGGCGCCGGGGTGGGGTTTTTGGCCGCGGGGGGGCGGCCCCCCCCCCCGCCTGGCCTCGACATACTTCAGCAGGTCCTCCTTGGTCACACGGCCTGCGTCACCCGTCCCGGTGATGCGCTCGACCTCCTCCAGCGGCACCTTATGCTCCTCGGCCAACCGCTTGACCAGTGGGGAGAGGCGCACAGCGCCGCGCTCCCGCGGTGCGACCCGCGCTGTCGGCGCGGCGGGCGGGACTCCGGCCGCGCCGGGGGCAGCGGATGCGGCGGCGGGAGTGGGGGTTGCGACGGCGGGCGTACCGGCGGCGGGGGTGGGGGTTGCGACGGCGGAGTGTCGTTCCGCAGCCGGAGCGACCTCCACCCCCGCCGCCTCCACGGCCCCCGCTTCAACCTCCATCACCGCGATCGGCGTCCCCACGTTCTTCGTCTCCCCCTCCGGCACGAGGATCTCCTTCAAGACCCCCGCGAAGGGAGAGGGCATCTCCACGTTGACCTTGTCGGTGATGATCTCGACAAGCGGCTCAAACCGTTCGACCCGATCGCCAGGCTGCTTCAACCATCGGCCGATGGTTCCCTCAAAGGTACTCTCGCCCAGTTGCGGCAATTTGACTTCGACGGCCATCGGCCCCGGGCCTCAGTACGCGGCCAGCCTGCGGATGGCCTGGATGATCTTCTCCTGGTCGATGGAGAACCATTCCTCCAGTGGCTTGGCGAAGGGGACGCCGGGCACGTCGGGACCCGCTAGTCGCAGCACCGGCGCATCCAGATCGCTGAATCCTTCTTCCGCGATGATGGCCGCCACCTCCGCGCCGTAGCCCAGGAAGCGGTTGTCCTCGTACACGATGAGGGCCCGGTTGGTCTTGGCCACCGATCGCAGGATCGTCTCTTTGTCCAGCGGCTTGAGCGTCCTGAGATCCACAACCTCCACGTCAATGCCTTCCTGCGCCGCCTGCTCCGCCCCCGCAAGCGACTCGTGTAGCATCCACCCGTAGGCGAAAAGCGAGAGGTCCCCTCCCTCGCGGCGCACCACCGCCGGCCCGATGGGGACAGTGTAGTCGCCTTCAGGCACCTCCCCGCGGACGATCCGGTACATGCGCTTGTGTTCCAGGAACAGGACCGGGTCGGGGTCTCGGACGGCCGACTTGAGTATGCCCTTGGCATCGTAGGGCGTATAGGGAGCGACGACCTTCAACCCCGGGACATGCGCGTAGAACGCTTCGATGGATTGGGAGTGGTAGAGCGCGGTGCCGTGGGAACCCCCGTAGGGTGCGCGGAAGACCACCGGGCAGCCGAAGGCGTTGTTCGATCGGTAGCGCATGCGCGCCGCTTCGCTGACGATCTGGTTGAAGGCGGGGTGGCTGAAGTCCGCGAACTGAAACTCCGCGATCGGCACGAGGCCGTTGGCGGCCATCCCGATCGCCACGCCCGCGATGGAGGACTCCGCTAGCGGCGTATCGATCACCCGCCCCTCTCCGAACTTCTCCAGCAGCCCCATCGTGGCGCCGAAGACGCCCCCCTTGCGGCCGACGTCCTCGCCCATCACCAGGACGCGCTCGTCCCGTGCCATCTCCTCATGGTGGGCCTGGTTGATCGCGTCGATGTACCGGATCTCCGCCATGGCTCCTCCTTCAACCCCTACTGACTCAATCCGGCTCCCAGTAGACGTAGCGGGCGGCGCTCCCAGCCTCCGGCAACGGCGCCCGATCCGCGTAGTCCGTAGCCTCGTCGATCTCACGTTTGATCCGCTCGGTGATCGCCCGCAGACGCTCCTCGGTCAGCACGCCCACACTCTCCAGATAGGCGCGGAAGGTGATCAGCGGGTCCTGCCGGCGCGAGGCTTCGATCTCTTCTTTGGGACGATAGCGCTCCTGCTGGTCGTCGCTGCTGTGGGAACCCAGACGCTGCACTTTGTACTCGATGAGGGTCGGGCCCTCACCGCGCCGGGCACGGTCGTAGGCCTCCTTGGCGGCGCGGTAGGACTCCAGCACGTCGCTGCCGTCCACGGACACCCCCGGCATCCCGTAGCCGGCTGCCCGCGCGGCCACGCTGTCCACGGCCATCTGCAGTTTCATCGGGACGGAGATCGCGTAGAAGTTGTTCTCCACCACGAAGATCACGGGACACTTGTGGATCGCGGCGAAGTTGAGCGCCTCATGCCAGTCTCCCTGGCTGGTGCCTCCTTCGCCGATACTGACCATGGTGATCTCGCCGGTCTTGCGGACCTTGGCCGCGTAGGCGATGCCCACCGCATGGGGGTACTGGGTGCCGACCGGGCTGCTGGTGGAGAGAATCTTGTAGCGGGGATGCCCGTAGTGTCCCGGCATCTGCCGCCCCCCGCTGCTGGGGTCCTCCGCCTTCGCGAAGAGGCCCAGGAGGATCTCCCGCGCAGACATCCCCTTGACGAGGCAGGCGGCGATCGACCGGTAGAAGGGGACAAACCAGTCGCGCTGCTTGTCCATCGGCCACATCGCGCCCACCTGGCAACCCTCGTGGCCGGGGCCGGAGATCACAAACATCGTCTTACCCGCCCGCTGCAGCACCCACATCCGCTCGTCCAGGGCGCGGGCGAGCGCGATGTAGTAGTACATGTCGAGCACCTCATCGTCGGTCAAGCCCAACAGTGTGTGGCGCGCCGGCGCCTTCGCCTTGGTCTCCCTTACCGCCATCGGCACACGCCTCCCCGGCTCCTCGGGCCCGAAGATCTCAAATGTGGATCGGCCGCCCCAGCGCCGCCAGCGCCGCTTCCTTCAGCGCCTCTGAGAGCGTGGGGTGGGAATGCACCGCCCCTCCCACTTCCATAATAGTCCCCTCCAGGTAGCGGGCGGCCACTCCCTCCGCCAGCAGCTCCGTCACGCCGGCCCCGATCATGTGTATGCCCAGGATTTCGCCCAGCCTGGCATCCGCGACGATCTTCACCATCCCCTCCGTGGCGCCCTCAATCGTCGCCTTGGAGTTGGCCAGGAAAGGAAAGCGGCCCACCTTCACCTCACGCCCCGCCTCCTGCGCCTGCTTCTCGCTCCACCCCATCGTCGCCACTTGAGGGATGGAAAAGGTCGGGCGGGGGATGACCTGGTAATCGATGGCCCGCTCCTCGCCGGCGATCGTCTCCACCGCCGCCACCGCCTCCTCGGAGGCGACATGGGCCAGCCGGTACGGGCGGCCGATGACATCCCCGATGGCAAAGATGGTAGAGACAGACGTCCGCAGCACCTCGTCCACCGTGATCGCGCCGCGTTCCACCGTCACGCCCGCCTCTTCCAGGACCAGTTCCCGAACCACCGGCGCGCGCCCCACGGCCACCAGCAGGTAGTCCGTTGTGATGGTGGAGATTGTCTCCCCCCGCCGCAGCGTGATCGTCAGCTCGTCGCCCTGCCGCTCCACGCGCTCGGCGGTGGTGCCCGTGTGGACTTTGGTGCCGCGGCGCTCAAAGGCCCGCTGCAACTGCTGTCCGATCTCTTCGTCCTCCAGCGGCACGATCGTCGGCAGCAGTTCGATCAGGGTGACCTCGGAACCGAAGGCGCGAAAGAGGCTGGCGAACTCGACGCCCACCGCGCCGGCCCCGAGGATGGCGATGCGGCGGGGCACCTCCCCCAATGCCAGCGCCCCGGTGCTGTCCAGGATGCGGTTGTTGTCAATGGTGATGCTGGCCACGCTGCGCGGGGCCGATCCCGTGGCGATGAGGAAGTGCCTGCCCTGAATCCCGGTCTCCGACCCGTCGGCCAGGGCGACCGCGACCTCCCCCGCGGTGAGGAAGCGGGCCTCACCCTGGAAGACGTCGATCTTGTTCTTGCGCATCAGGAACTGCACGCCCTTGTGCAGTTTGTCGACCACGCGATCCTTCCGCGCGTGGACCGCGGGCAGGTCAAGCGACGGCTCGGGGACGACGATGCCGAGCTCCCGGGCCCCCCGAAGGTGGTCCAGCACCTCCGCTGTGTGCAGCATCGCCTTGGTCGGGATGCACCCGTAATGGAGGCAGGTGCCGCCGACCTTGTCCCGCTCGATGAGCGCGGTCCGCAGGCCCAGCTGCGCCGCGCGGATCGCGCCGACGTATCCTCCCGGCCCTCCCCCGATGATGACGAGGTCATACGGCTCGGGCATAGCACTCCTCTCCCGCGGGCCGCCTGGAGCGCGGCGCCGGACAGGGGCTAGTGATGGAGCCCCGGAAGCGCGGAGAGCGGCTTGCGCCGCGCATACCCCTCGCTCAGACCGTGCCAGAAGCCGATGGATTCCTCCCCGACCTTCCAGCAGAGGTAGATCTGCGCGGCCCCCGCAAGGCTCGGAAAGTCCACCAGGCCCATGTCGAGATCTCGAAGGGCCGCCCCGCGATCCTCCAGTTCTTTGACCAAGGCGGTGACCTCCCGCTGTCGCTCCTCCAGATCGTCGGGAGGGATGGGCACCTCGCGGATGCGCCGCAGGCGCCGGATGATCCGCTCCACATCGGGCAACTCGCGGCTGGCTTCCTCAAGTGTCATGTATCTGGGCATCCGCGCCCTCACGTCCGTACGCGCAACCGGATCGCGTGGTGCCCGGTGGCTCCCTCCGGCAGGGTCGGTGTTGGCTGGGCGGTCTGCACGACGCCCACGCCATCGCGAGCGCGCACCTTCAATGTGTACTCTCCCGGCCCCGTCGGCGTCCAGAGCGCCGCCCACAGCACCCAGGTGTACTTCCCCAGGGGCGGCTTGAGCTGTGCGGGCTGCCAGGTCCTGCCATCGTCCGTGGACACCTCCACCGCGCGGATCCCCCGGTCCCCCGCGTAGGCCACCCCGCCGAGGCCGACCTCCTCACCCGCGCGCAGCGCCTGGCGGCCCGGCGCCGTGAACTTCGACATCGTCTTCACCACGGCCTCATCGCTCCACCCCGATCGTTCCCAGTATCCCTGGAAGTCGTAGTTCACCGCCTCGATCCGCGTGATCCACTTCGGGTTCTTCATGCCGAAGAGGCCGGGAACCAGGAGCCGGACGGGAAACCCGTGGGAGGGAGGCAGCGGCTCGCCGTTCATCTCATATACTAGGAGCGTGTCCGCGTGCATCGCGTCCGCGACCGGGATCGACTCGGTGTAGCCATCCGCGCAGCGGAAGGCGATCTTGATCGCTTTGGCATTCACCCCACCCGCTCGCGCCAGCACATCCCGCAGGCGGACCCCGCGCCACCGGGCGTTGCTGATCAGGTCACCCCCGACCTCGTTGCTGATGCACTCGAGCGTGTGAACCTGCCCAACCTGCGGCATCGCCCGGATCTCTTCGTAGGTGAACTTGACCGGTTTCCCAACGAGCCCGGTGATCTCCAGCGACCACTTCCGCCCATCCACCACAGGGTCGAAGCCAGGCGGGTTCTTGCTGACGACGTAAAAATCTTTGGTGGAGGTGACCTCCGCCGGCAGCCCCCGGATCCGGTCAAAGAGTGTCTGCGCATAGACGATGGTCCGTTGGCCCACAGCAGCAGCCCACCGGGCGAGGCCTGACCCGAGCAGCAGGCCTGCGCCGATCGCCAGAGAGCGGCGGAGCACCTCGCGGCGCGTGACATCGGCGCCACCGGCTGGTGCGCCCTTGGCCGGCGCGGGCTCGCCCCTTCCATTTTTGCGGGAGGTCGTCAGCGCGACGGCCAGCGCCGTAAACGTCAGCGCAAAAATCCCGGCGTAACCGGCGAGCGCCAGCAGCACCTGCCGAGCCAGGGCGACGGGAGAGAGGGCGATGCCTGCGGCTTCCAGACGGGAGCTCAACGAGGCGGTCGCGGGGCCGAACGTGAGGGCCACCAGCGGCACGAACGTGAGCGCGAAGGCCAGCATAACGGTGGCCAGGAGCGAGAGCACGAACGCACGCGGCGCGGCGGCGCGACGGCGCATCCAGGGAGCGCGTCCGAGCACCAGGCCGAGCAGCGCCCACCCCGCCACGATCCCCCCGAGCATGCCCCAGAACGCCAGCGGCTTGGCCAGAAACTTCAGCCGGACGATGAGGAACCCGAAGAACTCCATCGGCATCACGCGCAGCGCCCGCTCCCACAACGCCAGCGCGACGACGGGGAGGCCTTCAGTGAAGACCCCCCGAAGCATCAGCGTCACCGCCACAATCCCGGCGATGGCGCCCGCGACCACTCCGCCCGCGCTCATGTTCATAGGATAACAACCTCGTATGAAGATTTCACGAATCGAGCCGGCCGCTACGGCACCTGGGCAACCGTCACTGAATAGATGGGAGGCAGGAAGTCGGCGATCATCTTCCATGAGTCTCCGCGGTCGCGGCTACTGAAGAGCTGGCCCGTGTTGGTGCCGACATAGACCCCTACCGGATCCAGGGCGTCCGTCGTCATCCCGTGCCGGAGCACCCCCAGCCGCACGGTGGGTCCTTTCGGCAACCCTTTTGTCAGGCGCGCCCAGCGCTTCCCGG
>JANONS010000235.1:0-2750 GCA_031420915.1 Armatimonadota bacterium | reverse complement strand
CACCCGCACAAAAACCCGCACCGCCGTGCACGACAAAACGATCGACCGCCTCCCGGGGCGGCGTGAGGCACTGGTCGCCGCGGCGGTGGAGCACATGCGGCGGACCGGCGGGGAGCGGCCGGTCTACGTGCACGATGTGGTCATCCACGGGGTGCGCGTCCGCGCCACCACCAACTCCACGCACCTCCACGATTTCTGGGTGGACAACTGGTTCAGCCCCGAGGAGTGGCGCGCGGTCACGGGGATGGAGGTGGCGGCAGAGCCCCAGGTGACCGTGTACGCCTTCGGGTGGGTCCCCGATCAGCAGGAGGCGGCGTACTACAGCCGGGCGGGGAGCACCATCATCTTTTTCAACACCGCGTACTACGGACAGTTGAAATCCTGGGTGCTGGGAGCCGTCGGGCGGGTGCTCGCCGAGGAACACGGCATCCACTCCGTCCACGGGGCGTGCGTCGAGAAAGATGGCCGGGGGATCCTCTACATCGCCCCCACGGGGACGGGCAAGTCGACCTCTTCCTACGGCCTGATGGGATTCCCCCGCACCCGCTTTCACTCCGACGACTGGGTCTACATCCGCTACACCTACCGCACCCGGGACGGCCGCCGCCTTCACCCGATGAGCGTCACCCCGCCAGGGGGGGAGGAGATCAAGGGCTACCGGGTCTTCCGCTGGTTGGAGCAGCACGCCCGGGGGCAGGCCGAGGCGGTGGTGCGTGGACTCGATCTTGGAAACCGCCAGATCATGGTCCGGATCGTCGACCTGGACCTGGACGCGCCGATCGAAGCCTACGCCTTCACCTCCGAGAAGGTGTACTATTTGCGGACCAACCTGGTGGAGAACTTCCCCCTCTCCGCCCATCAGATGCTGCGCTCCAAAATGGAGAACGCCCCCGACGTGACGGAGGCGTACCTGCGCCAGGCCGCTCCGCTTCTGGATGATCTCCTGGAGGCGATCCGCACCGCCTCGGGCCGCGACGCGGCGGCCCTGGGCGCGATCCCACAGGATCAGCTGCGCGTGCTCCTCGCCCGCATGATCGTGTTCGACAACGCCCGGGCGATGCTCGACATCACCCGCGTGCTGCCCGCCGATCGGGTGTTCAGCAACCCCATGGAGCCCACGCGCCTGTCCTCGGTCTTCCTGCTGAAGCGGGACCGCCGCGACCCCACCGTCGTGGAGCAGCTGTCGCTCCCGAGGTTCATGGGCCGGCTCCTCATCGGGGAGACGCCGGACCGGAAACGAGAGATCGCGTACAACGCCTACCGCGCCGTGGACGACGAGAGCGAGCAGGCGTACATTGCCAGTCTGGAGCGCCAGACCGCGCAGCGGGCGGGGGAGGGGTACCGGGTCGAGGCACTCTACGAGACCTTTGCGGCCCGAGGGGATGTCCCCGACACCCTGGCCGAGGAGTTCGAGCTGTTCCGCATCATGCATCAGGCGTGCCGCTGTTATGAACTGAACACGATTCTCACCGCGGACCCAAACGTCCAGGACAAGAAGACGGCTGTGGAACTGACCATGCGGGTGATCGCGCGCGTCGTGGAGCAGCAGCCCGAGCAGGTCCGACACACGCTGGACACCTATCGGGCCTTCATCGGGGCAGGGGAGGCCACCCCCCGCTAAGACATGGTGCGGCCCGCCACGCGCGCTGAGATCCTGGACGAGCCCCGCCGCTCACTCCCCGCACAGATGCGGGCGCTCGTGAAGCACGCCCCCGGGCCTGGGCTGACTTTGCAGACGGTTCCCGTGCCGCTGCTTGGCGCGGGAGAGATCCTCGTCCGCGTGGAGGCCGGCGGGATCTGCGGCACCGACCTGCACATCTACACCTGGGACGAGTGGGCGGCCTCGCGCATTCACCCCCCGCGGATCATCGGGCACGAGTTCTGCGGCACGGTGGCGGCCACCGCCCCAGATGTCACCAGGGTTCACGTGGGAGACTTCATCGCGGGAGAGTCCCACGTAGCCTGCGGGGTGTGTCAGGATTGCCGCGGAGGTCGCGAACACATCTGCGAACGGTTGGAGATCCTGGGGGTCGATCGGAACGGGGCGTTTGCCGACTACGTCGCCATGCCGGCCCGGAACGCCTGGCGCCTCGGGCGGGGCAGCGTGCCGGTCGAGGTGGCCGCGGTCATGGATCCACTGGGGAACGCGGTGCACACGGCGCTGGCCACCGACCTGGTGGGCAAGTCGGTGGCGGTGATCGGGTGCGGGCCGATTGGCCTGATGGCGATCCCTGTGGCGCAATTGGCGGGGGCGGCGTTTGTGGGCGCCTCCGACGTGCGCGCGGAGCGACGGACCCTGGCCAGGCGGGTCGGCGCGGACCTGGTGCTGGACCCTGCGAAGGACGACGTGCCCGGGCGCCTGCGGGAGGCCACCGGCGGAGTGGGCGTGGACGTCGTGCTCGAGATGTCCGGGTCTCCCGCCGGCATCCGCGACGGCTTGCGCGCGCTGCGTAGCGGCGGCTGGATGAGTCAACTCGGCCTGCCCTCGCGCCCGGTCGAGATCGACCTGGCAAACGAGGTCATCTTCAAGATGGCGCACATCCAGGGCATCTTCGGCCGGAGGATCTGGCAGACGTGGGAGCAGGCCACCGCGCTGCTCGGCCGAGGGCTCGACATCACCCCGATCATCACCCACCGCCTCCCGCTCGAGGCGTTTGAGGAGGCGTTCGCGCTGCTGCGTTCCGGTTCCGCGGGGAAAGTCATCCTCTCGCTGAACGACTAGTTTGGCCCTATCCCTACGCCTGGACTGG
>JANONS010000234.1:0-2061 GCA_031420915.1 Armatimonadota bacterium | reverse complement strand
GCCGCCGATAGATGGCTCTTGCCGCCGCCGGGCGGGCCAAAAATCAGGATGTTGGCACCCTTGCCCAACCAGGCGTCTCCTGACGCGAGCGCCATCACCTGGGCCTTGGAGACCATCGGCACGCTCTCGAAGTCGAACGTGGCGAGCGTCTTGTCCGCTGGCAGCCGCGCCTCGGCCAAGTGTCGCTCCATGCGGCGGCGGCCCCGGTCCGCCATCTCGTGCTCGGCGAGGGCTGCAAGGAAGCGGGCTGCCGGCCAGCCTTCCTTGTCGGACTGCTCGGCGACCCCGGACTTGATCCGGGGCCACATCAGCTTGAGGCCCGGCAGGCGCAGCTGGCTCAGCAGGAGTTCGACACGCGCAGCGTCGATGTTGATTTTGCTCGTCATGCCGCGACCTCCAGGTTGGAGGTCGGCTGGATGGCGTAAACCGCCGCGAGTTCGTCGTAGACGTTGAGCGCCACCAGCCGTACTTCGACCATGGGCACCGCCCCTGGCGTTGGAGCGAACTGCTCGCGCAACACGGCCATATCCGGCAACCGGCCAGCGTCGAGGTCTGCGTCGATCATCTGTGCCAGCTCGGCCTCGCAGGCGCGATCGTGCGCCAACGCCAACAGCTCGACGGTGACCTTGCACGCCCGCTTGTCGCCGACTTCGGCGCACAATGCCTCGAAGGCTCGGGCATAGGCCGGGCGCGGGAACAGCTGGTCGCGGTAGACCAGATTGTTGAGCGCCATCGGCTTTCTGCGGAGCGCATGGATGACGTGGCGATAGTCGACCACGTGGCCACCCTTGCTGTCGGAGACGGGGCGCCCGCGCCGCAGCGTCAGCATGGGTGTCGAGCCGAGGAAGCAGTCGAGCCGGTCGTCGTAGAGGTGCACGCGCAGGCGATGGCCGATCAACCGCGACGGCGCCGTGTAGAAGACCCGGCGCAGAGTGAAGCCGCCGCTCGATGTCACGGTGACGATCTTCTCCTCGAAGTCGGCGGTCCGCCGCTTCGGCAAGGGCGACAGGCTGGCCCGCTCCAGCTCGATCCGCTTGCGGTTGTTGGCGTTCCGCCGGCCGACGATCTCGTCGACGAAGCGGCGGTAGGCATCGAGGTCGTCGAAGTCTCTCGAGCCGCGCAGCAGCAGCGCGTCCTCCAGTGCCTGCTTGAGATGGCCATGCGGGCTTTCAATAGAACCGTTCTCGTGCGCGACGCCGGGGTTGTTGCGGGACGGCGTCATAGCGTAGTGGCGCATGAGGCTCTGGTAGCGCTGCGTCAGATCCTCCTGGGCGTCGCGATCCAGGTTGCGGAATGCCGCCGACAGGCTGTCGCTGCGGTGCTCCTGCGGTACGCCGCCGAGCGCCCACAGCGCATTCTGCAAGCCCTCAGCGAGCGCAACGAAGCTCTCACCACCAAGTACGACATGGACATGTGCGAAGCCCGAGAAGGCGAGGCGGAAGTGATAGAGCCGATGGTCCAGAGGCACGCCGGCGATCATGACGCCGAGCACGTTCGTATCGGTGAAGTCGGACAGGCCGAGGCGGCCGGGCGGGTGCTCCTGGCGGAACATCACATCCTGCTCCGGCCCGGCCAGCGCCCGCCACGTTCGTATCCGCCGTTCCAGCGTGCGCCGGATGCCGGGACTGATCTCGGGATGGCGGCGCCGGATCTCTCCGAGCACGCCGATGGCCCGGATACCGGGAGCGGCCTCGAGGATCGGCAGAACCTCGGCGTCCCAAAAGTCGGCGAGCGGGTCTGGCCGCCGTCGGCCGCGCGGGGCCTTCTTCTGTGACGGCAACCTCGGATCGGCTTCGATCCGGTAGCTGGTCGCTCTGGAGAACCCGGCCTTCGCAGCGGCGACGGCGGGGGCACTGGTGTGACGGGACTTCATGTACAACCTCGTCTGGCAGTCGGTGACGTGCTGGCCCGCCAAGCGGTGATCCTTCTGTCGTGAAGAATCACATGCTGTGCTCGACCGCTCCGACCGCAGGCGCTGCCCTCCCCGCGTCAGGGATATCCTGGGGAAAACGCGCAGCGCCGGGGATGGACTGCCGTCGCTCGGGCTTAAGCCCTCCCGCC
>JANONS010000233.1:0-2233 GCA_031420915.1 Armatimonadota bacterium | reverse complement strand
GGTGAAATCGACCCGCAGGCGGTCCGGGGCCACAAGCGACCCGGCCGGTTTGGCATGCTCCCCCAGGAGCTCATGCAGGGCCGCGTGCAGCAGGTGGGTCGCGGTGTGGTTGCGCATGATGTCACGGCGCCGCGCGCTGTCGATCACGGCGCGCACGCCGTCGCCCACGCGGATCGTGCCCCGCGCAACCCGCCCCAGGTGGACGATGATCCCCTCTCCTACCCGCTGCGTGTCGGCGATCTCGACCTCCCCCCGCCGGGAGGTGATCAATCCACGGTCGCCCAACTGGCCGCCCCCCTCCGGATAGAAGGGGCTGCGATCGAGCACCACCTCCACCTCTTCCCCCTCCCCGGCGTGATCCATCCGCTCCCCGTTCGCCACGAGGGCCAGGATCTTGGCCCGGGTCTGGTGGACCCTGTAGCCGAGGAACTCGCTGGGCGGGAAGTCGACGACAGTCCAGGGTCCGCGGGCATCCGTCTCGCCCTGGAAGCCGCTCGCCGCCCGCGCCCGTTCGCGCTGCCTGGCCATTGCCTCCTCGAAGCCGCGCTCGTCTACCGTCAGCCCCTGTTCCCGGGCGAGGTCCCGAGTCATCTCCACGGGGAAGCCATAGGTATCGTAGAGGCGGAAGACGACCTCCCCGGGCAGGACCGTCTCCGGCCGCTGGCGCAGGGATGCGATCGCTTCATCCAGACGCGTCAATCCCACCGCCAGCGTCTGGCTGAAGCGCTCCTCCTCCGCCCCGACCGTCCGGCGGATGAACTCGCGCCGCGCCCCGAGTTCCGGGTAGACGTCTCCCATCGACTCCACAACGCTGTCTGCGACCTCGCCAAGGAAGGGGCGGTCCAGGCCGGCGCGTGTCCCGAAGCGGATGGCCCGCCGCATGATCATCCGCAGGACGTAGGCGCGGCCCTCATTGCCAGGCATGACGCCATCCGCCAGCAGGAATGCGGCGGCACGGGCGTGATCGGCGATGACGCGGTAAGTGACGATCGAGCGCTGCCGCTCCACGTCGGTGTGGCCCAGCAGCGCCTGAGTCCGCGCCATGATAGGGGCGAAGAGGTCCGTATCGTAGTTGCTGGGCGTCTGCTGCAGCACCGAGACGATCCGCTCCAGACCCATCCCGGTGTCCACGCCCGGGCGGGCGAGCGGCGTCCGCGTGCCACCGGCTGCCTGATCGTACTGCATGAAGACCAGATTCCAGATCTCGAGCCAGCGCAGGCAGTCGTTGTCCAGGACCACGCTGCAGTCCGGACGGCCACACGAGCAGGCCTCGGGCCCCCAGTCGTAGTGGATCTCGGAGTTGGGGCCGACAGGACCCACGGGGCCCATCATCCAGAAGTTGGTCTTCTCCCCCATGCGGAAGATGCGCTCCTCGGGGACCCCCAGCCCGCGCCAGGTATTGAAGGACTCGTCATCGGTGCGGAGGACGGTGAAATACAGCCGATGCGGATCGATCCCGTAGACCCCGGTCACCAGTTCCCAGGCATAGCGGATCGCCTCGCGCTTGAAGTACGCGCCGAAGGCGAAATTCCCGCACATCTGAAAAAACGTGTGGTGGCGGGGGCTCGGCCCGACCTCCTCCAGGTCGTTGTGATGCCCTGAGACGCGCAGGACCTTCTGGACAGAGACGGCCCGGTCGTAGGACCGCTGCTCCCGGCCGAGGAAGACCTCCTTGAACTGAACCATGCCCGCGTTCGCAAACAGGAGGGTGGGATCGCCGGCGGGCACCAGGGACGAACTCGGCACAATGGTGTGCCCCCGCTCCGCAAAGAACGAGAGAAAGGTTTCCCGAATCTTCTTCCAGGTCATCGGCTGCGTCATCCACCCTCACCCCGGCTCCGACACGCCACGGCTCATACGCGCGGTCCAACAAAAAATGCCTCTCATCCCAGAGGGACGAGAGGTCCTCCCGCGGTACCACCCTGCTTCCGGGTCAGCCCTCGCAACCGGTTCACCCGGCACTTCCTTCGCGTTCACGGGCGAATCCCGGCGGGTTGTTCCCTCCCCGGGATCACCCGCGGCTCAGGGGCGGCGTCCCCGCATCCGCCGGAGGCTCGCACGTCCGCCTCCTCTCTCCAGACCGATCTGCGGGTTGAACCCCGTCATCGCGAACGCCGGTTGTTGGCCGGCATCTACCCTTCTCCTACTATACTCGGCGCCCTCCACCTGTCAAAGAGGAGCAACTGCCGGTTACGGCGAGGCTTCCACCTCCTGGAGCAGTTGCTCGACTTCG
>JANONS010000232.1:0-3753 GCA_031420915.1 Armatimonadota bacterium | reverse complement strand
CCGAAAACACGGCGAAGGTGGTCGGGGTGACCCCCGTGAGACTCTGGTAGAGTCCCACCAGAAACGATCCCAGGCCGCCCAGGAACGCCACCCATCCGAGCCATCTGGAGTATGCGTCACTCGTCAGAACGGCCAGCCCGTAGAGGATGAAGTTCACCCCGTGCTTACCAAAGTCGAAAGCGGTGTTGTTAATAAGCCAAGCGTGCAAACGGTCGCAAAAATCGCCAAAGCACTTGATGTTCCAATAGAAAAATTGTTATAATTATTTAACAAGGTAAAAAAATATGGAACTCCCGAAAATAATAACAATTAAAATTAATAAGAGAATAAAAATATGAATCCAAACAAAGCGTTGTGGGAAAAAGGCGACTTTACCAAGATTGCCGCCTTCATGCGTCAATCTGGCGAAGCAGTCGTTAAGTCTCTCGGGATAACGACACCGCTGCGGGTTTTGGACCTCGGCTGCGGAGATGGCACTACGGCAGTTCCTCTAGCCCTTTTGGGGGCTGAAGTTGTTGGAATCGACATTGCCAAGAACCTCGTTGACGCCGGGAGCAAACGAGCTGCGGAGGCGGGTCTCAACCGACTGACATTTCAAGAGGGAGATGCGAGCAACCTGCAAGGGATCAGTAACCATTCATTTGATTTGACCCTCTCTGTATTCGGCGCCATGTTTGCTCCCAAGCCCTTCGACGTAGCCAAGGAGATGGTCCGTGTCACAAAGCCGGGTGGTCGTATCGTGATGTGCAACTGGATCCCAAACGATACAACTTCATTCGTGTCGCAGCTGTTGAAGATAAGCTCATCGTTTATGCCGCCGCCTCCTGAAGGCTTCGTCAGTCCAATGACGTGGGGTGTGGATACTCACATCATCGAGCGTTTTGGCCAGGCCGGCGTGCCCAAGGAGAAAATCTCCATGGTCAAGGACACATACTCCTTTATATCGCCTGAAAAAAGCCCGGCAGACGTCATCGAATCCTTTAGACGTTTCTATGGCCCAACAATGAACGCTTTCGAAGCGGCTCAAAAGAGCGGAAAAGTGGAAGAGCTCCACAACCAACTTTTGGAACTGGCGAAAGCGCAAAACAAGAGCACTGACGGCGGCACTTCAATACCTGCTACCTTCTTGCGAGTGACTGTTAACCTTTGAGTTCATACCTGGCCTCTGTTTTGAATTAAAAGAATTTGCCGCCAAAGAAAAACTTGAAATCGTCCTTTCCGCTCCGGTTCCAGCCTATCGGTCGGGCAGGCAAGGCGAGGCGGGCGGAAAGGGGGTCTGAGGGGAATTCCGCCCGCCGAGCCCAGTCAGTTCGGTTCGGATATTTTCAAACAGACACCGCCAGGCTACTCCTCATCTCCGGCCATCGATCCGAAACACGGTAACGTGAAACCTGACGGGCGTGTTGGGCCCGCGTGAGGTCCACCAGCTCGCCACGAGCCGGCGGCCGTCGGCGCTCATCTCCACCCTTTCGACCTGCCGGCCCGCCAGGACGCGGACCGTCGCCAGGCGTTCACCGCTCCGCGGGTCCCAGACGTCGATACCCTTCGACCGCCTGGCCGTGACCAGAACGAGGTCCAGCACGGGGTGCCATCCCACGACCACATTGGCGAATCTCTCCCCAAACGTGCGCGCCTTGTAGTTCTGTTGCAGGTCGTAGATCCGCACACCCTCGTCCTCGAAGTCGCCCTCGGCAAGATAGCGCCCGCTCGGCGAAGCGAACAGGTCGATGAAGTGGAGGTCGCGTGCATTGGGATCGATCACGGTCTCCCGGCCGGTGGCCAGGTCCCAGCGCCGGATCTGATAGGGACCGCTCTCCCGCGTGCCGTAGTACAGCGCCCCGGCGGCAAAGGCGTACCCGGGCGTGCGGTCCGTGACGTAGACATCGAGACTGGCATCGGCCTTTCTCTCCGCGATGTTCCAGAGCACCAGCCGGCCGGACAGGAAGCCGCGGTCGCCGTCTGCGTGGAAGACGAAGCGCCTCCCATCTGGTGTGAAGGCGACGTGCTGCCGGCCGAATCCTCCCCACGTCACGCCCATCCAGGAGGTGATCGGCTTCAGCGTCCGGAGGTCGAAGAAAACGGCGAATCTCGCCTTGCGGTCATGCCAGCCCAGCATCCCGCCGTCCGGCGAGAGGACGATCTGCTCCAAGCGCAGGCCGGTTGCCCGCCGCACCGACCTGGCGGCATCTGCATTCGGCAGGTTGAACAGCCATGCTCTACCGCTAGTCGTGCCGAGCCAGACGCCGCGTCCGTCAGCAGTAAAGGCAGCGGAGATCTCGCCGATTTTTGGTGCCCGAATTGACCCCGGCGGCTTGGTGCTGAGGTCGTAGAGTTTCAACATCCCGTCCGCGACGCGCACTGCCAGAAACCGGCCGTCGCGCGAGAGGACGAACTCCTCCTGGACGTCGTCCAGTTGCAGCACGACCGCGGCGCGCGCCAGGTCAGCCGCCCGCTCCTTTGGAGAACGACCCGGGACGCCGGCCGGCGCTGGCCCGGCTGCGCCGGTAAGTACCGCCGCCATCAGCATGGTCGCGATACGAAGGCCGGCAGCGGTTCTCATCTTTGGCCAGGGGACCTACCAGGTGGGTGTGATGGTCACGTCCACAACCTCGACCGTGACAACACGCACGATGAGGGGAGTGAAGGGCAGTCTGACGGCGCGGTCGACCGGTACCGCGACGACGATGCTCCGGAGGTCCGCGCGGTCCTTATCCTGAAGCAGCAGGATCACCTTCACGCGCGCACCCGTCACGGGGAGCCCCTCGGCCCCCACCCTGAGCACCAGGGAAGTCGCTTCGGTATCCACCCGCACCCGAACCATGGACTGGAGCAGGACGCGGTAGAGCGCCGGATCGACGGTCCGGGTGACCACGGCGGGGCGGAGCGGCCCAGGTCGGGAGGCGGAGAGCGTGACCGCGTAGTCCCGCACGAGGGCGCCACCCAGCGGCAGGAAGATCTGGAAGCGCTCCAGTCCGTTGGGCGGGATCGTCCAGGGGATCCCATCGCTGCCGAAGCCGGCGAGGTCGCCGTTAGGCGCGAAGGCGGTTACGTCGATGACCAGCCTGTCAACCGGACCGGAGCCGATGTTGCGCGCCCAGCCCGAGACCACGAGCGTGCGTCCCTGGAGGGCGTGGCCGACCTCTGCCAGCTCCAGCGACGTGCCGGCGTTTCCGCCGGGCTTTGCCGGGGCCGGTCGAGGAGAGCCAAAGAGCCCTCCGGTCAAGATCACGCCGACAAGTAGGAGCCGCAGCAGCATCTGACGTTCCCCCTCTCTCCTCTCGTTACGGCGTGGACAGCCTCCCGGTTCGATATACTGTTTGCGAAAGTACGGTGGCGGCAGCATGACACCTTCACCAAACGAGTTGATGGCAGCGATCGTCACGGAGATCCGCGAGGCCATCGTGGAGACGCCTCTCCGGCTCGCCGCCAAGGCGGGCCCCGGGGTGATGCACGACCCGCACTCCCGCTACTGGCTGCAGCACGGGCGGATGCAGCTCGACTTCGCCTTTCCGATCGAGGTGCCGTCCCATGGGAGGACAGAGCACCAGCGCTGAGGACTGACACGTCGCCAACATCCGAGGTGAGGCATGCCTGCATCAACGAGACAATCGCTTCTCCGATTCAGCTCTGTCATGTTCATCACGTTCAGCATGGCATGGTCCGTATCGATGGCCACTGCAGCATCTATGGACCCAATGCAGGGCGTAGAGCGGACGACCCAGACCGCATCCTACAAGGCCAAGATACGGATCG
>JANONS010000231.1:0-4422 GCA_031420915.1 Armatimonadota bacterium | reverse complement strand
TGCGTCGCACCGATGTGCTCATAGATTCCCACTCCCCGTTGGTGCGCGTGATAGGGTTTCGTCATGGTGCAGAATGGCCGCCGCCACGCTCTGCCCAACCTCGACCGTGGACGCTGTGCCGCCGAGATCCGGCGGGCGGATCCCCTGCTGGAGGACGCGGACCACCGCCTCCTCGACCATCGCCGCCTCACGGTCGAGCCCGAAGGAATGGCGCAGCAGCATCGCGGCGCTCAAGATAGCGCCCAGCGGATTGGCCACGCCCTGCCCGGCGATGTCGGGCGCCGAGCCGTGCACGGGTTCATACAGGGCGGGCGGGGTCGCCCCCAGGCTGGCAGAAGGGAGCAGCCCGATGGATCCCACGACGCCCGCGGCCTCATCGCTCAAGATATCGCCGAACATGTTCTCCGTGAGGATCACATCGAACGAGGCCGGCGCCCGCACGAGCTGCATGGCGCAGGTGTCCACCAGCAGGTGTTCCAGCACGACGTCGGGGAACTGACGGGCTTCGTGTTCGACAACCGCGCGCCAGAGCTGCGAACTGGCCAGCACGTTGGCTTTATCGACGGAAGTCACGCGGCGGCGGCGCTGCTGCGCCAGCGTGAACGCCACACGGGCCACCCGGACGATCTCCTCGCGGCGGTATCGGAGGGTGTCCACGGCCTCCTCCTCCGACAGGCTACGGGGTTCTCCAAAGTAGATCCCGCCCGTCAACTCGCGGACGATCATCAGATCGGTTCCCCGGACCCGTTCGGCCCGCAGCGGAGAGGCGTCGATCAGGGATTCCATCGCCCGGACAGGCCGGAGGTTCGCGAACACCGCCAGGGTGCGCCGGAGATCGAACAGGGCGCGCTCGGGCCGCCGGTCGGGTGGGAGGCCGTCCCAGCGCGGTCCGCCCACCGCTCCGAAGAGAATCGCATCCGCGGCGCGGCACGCATCCAGCGTCTCCTGGGGCATCGGCACACCGACCCGGTCGATGGCGGCGCCGCCGATCGGGGCTTCGGGGAAGCGGAACGCGATGCCTCGGGTCTGCGCGATGGCCCCGAGGACCCGGGCGGCTTCGCGCGTCACCTCGGGGCCAATCCCGTCGCCGGGGAGGAGGAGGACAGTATGTTCTGCCACGATGCTGATTAGAAGATCTGCTGAATGCGTTCGGCCAGCCAGCGTGCGCCGTCGGACTCCTCGCTCTTCGGCGACTCCCGGGGGGCGTCCTCCTCACGGTCGCGGATCCGCAGGGTCTTCACCCACTCCTCGAAGGTGTCCGGCTTCCGGTTCATCGCTTGGGTCCCTCCTGTGGCTGCCCCTGCTCGCCCGCGTCGGGTGCGCGCCCGGTCAACTGGCTCCGGACATAGCCGACGATCCCTCCGCCCTGGAGCAGGCGCTGCATGAACTCGGGCACCGGGGTGGCGCCATACGTCTCCCCGCTCCGTAGGTTCAGGATCCGCCCCTCCTGCAGGTCGAGGGCGATCTCATCCCCGTCGGCTACACGGTCACGGGCTTCCTCCGACTCGAGCAGCGGCAGCCCCACGTTGAAGGCGTTGCGGTAGAAGATGCGCGCGAAGGATTTCGCCACCATCCCCGCGACGCCGAGGGCTTTGATGGCGATCGGCGCGTGCTCGCGGCTGCTCCCCTGGCCGAAGTTCTCGCCCGCGACCAGGATGTCGCCCGGGCGGATGCGTTCCCGGAGGGTCGGATCGAGATCTTCGAAGCAGTAGCGGGCCAGTTCCCCGGGATCGTTGGTCACCAGGTACCGCGCCGGGATGATCACATCGGTGTCGATGTGATCGCCGAGGGTGTGCACCCGTCCCTGAATCCTCATCCCTGAATCCCCACCGGCTCGCGCACGACCTCGTCGGGGTGGGCGAGGCGCCCCCGCACCGCCGATGCCGCGGCGACGCCGGCGTTGGCCAGGTAGACCTGGCTCTGGCGGTGTCCCATCCGCCCGACGAAATTCCGGGCGCTCGTGGAGACGCACACCTCGCCCTCCGCCAGCACTCCCATGTGCCCGCCGATGCATGGCCCGCAGGTGGAGGTGCTGACCGCCCCACCCGCATCGAGGAAGATCTCGATCAGTCCCTCCGCCAGCGCCTGGCGGTAGATCGCCGGCGTGGCCGGGATCACCAGCAGCCGGGTGTCGGGGTGGACCTTCCGGCCCGCCAGCACGCGCGCCGCCATCCGCAGGTCCTCGATGCGGCCGTTCGTGCACGTGCCGATGAAGCACTGGTCGACCTTGATCCCCGCGACCTCACGCACCGGGACGACGTTCCCGGGCGAGGAGGGCGCCGACACGACGGGCTCCAGCGCCGTGACGTCGTACTCCTTGACCCCGGCGTAGCGCGCATCCGCCTCCGCGTGGTAGACAGTGAACGCGCGGCGCGCCCGGGGGCGGAGCCAGGCGAGGGCGGTCTCATCGGCTTCCATGATGCCGTTCTTTGCCCCAGCCTCCACCGCCATGTTGGTGATGGAGAAGCGCTCGTCCATGGTCAACTGCTGCAACGCCTCGCCCGCAAACTCCATCGCTCCGTACCTGGCGCCGTCCACCCCAATGTCCCCGATGATGCGCAGGATGAGATCCTTGCCGGTGACCCAGGGCTGGAGCTGTCCCCGGAAGGTGTACCGGATGGTCTCAGGGACCCGCAGCCACAGCCGTCCCATCGCCATCGCCGCCGCCAGGTCTGACGCCCCCACGCCCGTCGCGAATGCACCCAGGGCCCCGTGGTTGCACGTGTGGGAGTCGGCGCCCAGGAAGACGTCCCCGGGGCCGACAAACCCCTCCTCCGCCAGCAGGACGTGCGCGATGCCGGAGCGTCCGATGTCATAGAAATGCGGCAGGTGGTGCCGGCGGACAAAGTCGCGGGCTATCTTGCACAGCTGGGCGGAGGCGATGTCCTTCGCTGGGACGTAATGGTCAAAGACGAAGGCCACACGGTCGGGATCGAAGACACGTTCCGCCCCCATGCGCTCGAACTCCTGAATGACCATGGGCGCGGTGATGTCGTTCGCGAAGACAAAGTCCACGCGCGCCTCGATGAGGTCCCCCGGCCGCACGGTGGGCGTCCCCGCATGGGCGGCGAGAATCTGCTCGGTCAGTGTCTGGCCCATGATCGCCCTCCTCATCCTCCGCGCGGGGCCGTGGGCTGCGGCACGCCCCTGGCCAGCGCCAGCAGGTCATCGATGGTGATCGTCTTCTGACGGTCCGCCAGGGCCTTGAACGCGGCGAAGGCCCGTTCCAACTCTTCGCTGGAGAGGTGGACGCCGTGCTCCTCCAGCGTGCGCGCGAAGGCGTGGCGTCCCGAGTGCTTCCCCAGGACCAGCCGGGTCCCCGGGACCCCGACCGCCTCCGGCTGGACGATCTCATAGGTCAGCGGGTTGACCATCACCCCGTGCTGATGGATGCCCGCCTCGTGGGCGAAGGCGTTGGCGCCGACGATCGCCTTGTTCGGCGGGACCGGCGCGCCGGTGACGGAGGAGACCAGGCGGCTGGCCGGGTAGAGCCCGGCGGTCTGGATGTCGACATCGACGCCGAAGACGTCCCGCCGGAGCCTGAGCGCCATGACGACCTCCTCCAGCGAGGCGTTGCCGGCGCGTTCGCCGATGCCGTTGATCGTGCACTCGACCTGTCGCGCGCCGGAGGCGACCGCCGCGAGCGAGTTGGCCGTCGCCAGCCCCAGGTCGTCGTGGCAGTGGACGCTCACCGTCACCCGCTCGATCCCGGGCACCTCCGCGATGATCTTCCGCACCAGGGCCGCGTACTGGTCGGGGACCGCGTAGCCGACGGTGTCGGGGATGTTGATGACGGTGGCGCCTGAGGCGACCGCCTCGGTGAACACGCGCACGAGGAAGTCGGGGTCCGAGCGGCTGGCGTCTTCAGCCGAGAACTCGACGTCAGGTGTATATCGTTTCGCGTACCGGACCGCCTCCCGGACATCTTCGACGACCTGGTCCGGCGTCTTGCGGAGCTTGCTCCGCATGTGGACCTCAGACGTCGCGATGAAGGTGTGGATCCGCGGGCGCTCCGCCCCCGCAACCGCCTCCCACGCGGCGTCGATGTCCGCCCGCACCGCCCGGCTAAGGGCGGCGATGACCGGACCGTGCACCTCCGTGGAGATCGCGCGGACGGCGGCCAGGTCCCCCGGCGAGGAGATGGGGAAGCCCGCCTCGATCACATCCACGTTCAGCCCGCTCAGCATCTGCGCGACCTCCAGCTTCTCCTGGATGGTCATGGAGAAGCCCGGGGCCTGCTCTCCGTCCCGGAGGGTGGTGTCGAAGATCGCGACGCGATCGCCCACGGCCGTTACCTCGGGACCGGCTCAGCGGCCGCTTCAGGGCGCTGTCGGGCCAACCAGGGCATCATCGCGCGCAGCCTGCGGCCCACCTCTTCAATCGGATGCTGCGCCTCCTCGCGCCGGCGCGCCTCCAGGACCG
>JANONS010000230.1:0-3090 GCA_031420915.1 Armatimonadota bacterium | reverse complement strand
CGACGATCCTCTCCGGCGCGCCGCCCGAGATCAGTGGGGTGACCACCAACTGGTACAAGGGGGCGGTGAAGGTGGACCATCTCCTCGCCGCCGCCAAACGCAGCGGGCTCCAGACCGCGGTGGTGGGGAATCCCGGATGGGAGCAACTCTTCCCCGGCGCCATCGACGCGTTCGTCCCGGTAAAGGATCCCTCCTACACCGACCGCCCGGCGATCCACGACACCTCCGTCGCGGTCACTCAAAACGGGGAGCGGATCGTCCGGGAGGGCGCGGCCCGGCTGATCGTGCTGCACTACCCCGCCCCGGACCTGATGGGTCACGGGTTTGGCGGTGTGAGCGAGCCCTACCGTGACAGCGTGAATCTCATCAATGAAGAACTGACCGCGTTGCTCGCAGGCGTCGATCTCGCGACGACGACTGTGATCCTGACGGCGGACCACGGCCACATCGATCCGGGCGGACACGGCGGATGGGAGCAGGTGGTCCGCCAGGTGCCGCTGATGTTCCTCGGCGCGGGGATCGCGCAAGGCGAAGGCTGGGTGGCCCGGCACGCGGACATAGCCCCCACCATCGCGGGGCTGCTTGGGATTCCGCTGCCGGCGCACAGCATCGGGCGGCCCCTGATCGAGGCGATGACGGTAGTGCCCGAGGGATTGGAGAAGCGGTGGGGACAGCAGCAGGCGGCCATCTACGATGCGTATGCGGTGGCGGTGCTCGGGCGGCACGCCCTGGTCTTCACCACGCCACTCGGCGGCCCAGATCCTGATGCGATGCTGGCGGCGGCCGACGAGCTCGCACGGCAGATGGCCGAGTGGCGCGCCCGGGCGTTCAAGCGGGACCGCCAGCGGCGCCTCCCGATCGCCATGGTATTTACCGTCCTGCCCCTCGGTTTCTTCCTCCTCTACCGCCCGCGGCGGGACCTGCTGCCGGCCCTCGCCGGCACCATGGTGTACTTTGGCACAAGCCTGGGGCTGTACTTCGGCAAGGGTTACTACTATTCGCTCAGCGTGATCAACCGGGAGGATCTCCTCAAATCCTTCTTCGAGGCGCGCAGCCTTGATGCCGCGGCGGCCGTGAGCGTGGCCGCTCTGGTGGCGGGGTGGGCGGCGCGGCGGCGCGGGGTGAGAGCGGGCGCCCTCGCTGGCCTCACCACCGCGTACCTCGTCGCGTACGCGCTGGTCGTGCAGGTGCTGTACTTCTACGTCCTGTGGGGGTTCAGGTACCCATGGTACCTCCCGGACCTGCGCCTCGGGTTCAAGTTCTACCTCGATCTAATCGCGCTGGTTCCGGTGGGCTGGCTCGCGGCCCCGCTGGTGGTGCTGAGCCTGACCGGTTTTGGGGTGGGACGACTGGGCGAGCGACTCTCCGGCGGGCGGGTGCGGGGAGAGAGAGCGCCGCGGGCCGAGAAGGCCGCGCGGTCCGATGCTACACCGGAAAGCCCTGCATCTGGAGCTGCTCCTTCCCATCAGGGGTCAGCCGCTCCGGTGTCCACGGCGGACTCCACACAAAGTCGACCGTAACGTTTTCCACCCCGATCGCCTGCAGCTTGTTCTCGATCTCCCCCGCGATCTGAGGCCCGACCGGGCAGCCCAGCGCGGTCAGGGTCATCTTGATCTGCACATTGTGGTCAGTCTGGGCGAGCTCATAGATCAGTCCCAGGTCCCAAATGTTGAGCGGGATCTCTGGGTCGTAGATGGACTGCAGGACCCCTATCACACTCTCCTTGGTGATGATGTCGTCCATCGGCGCCTCCGTGAGTCTGCGGGTTCAACGCGTCTGCTCGACGCGTCTTCGATTGTATCCTTCACGGCCCCCGTTCGATTGTATCCTTCACGGCCCCCGGCGGCCAGGGAGTAGGTGGCCGAAGAGCGAACACAGGGCCAGATGCGATTCGCGATCCGTCTGCTGCTTGTCCTCCTGCTGATCATCCTCTTCATCCTTGCGCCCACCCTGGCCCGGTGGTACACAGACTGGCTTTGGTTCGGCGAACTGGGATACCGTGGGGTCTTCTGGGTTCCTCTGCTCTCGCGCATCGGCGTCACGCTGGTGGTGGGAGGGCTCCTCTTCCTGCTGCTCTACCTGAACGTGCTCCCCCTCCTCCGCGGGCGCCGTCCTCCTGACCTAATCGAGATCGGTCGGGGCGGGCGAGGGCGGATCTCCGGGCGCCTGGTCCGCCGGTTCGGCGCCAGGCGCGCCGCCGCCGCCGTCATCGGGGTTGTCGCCGTCGTCGTGGGCATCGCCGCCTCGGACCGCTGGACGATGTTCCAGCAGTTTGCGCATGCGGTCGACTTCGGGGTGCGGGACCCGCTTTTCGGCAAGGACGTGGGCTTCTTCATGTTCACGCTCCCGGTCTACCAGTGGGCGGCCGCATTCCTGTTCACCTGGCTCACGATCGCCCTGATGGTCGTCCTTATCGGATCCTATCTCGACCTGGCGCCGCTGCTCATCCGCGGCCTGTGGAGCGTGCCTCTGCGGGTGCGGGCCCATCTCTCCCTGCTGATCGGCCTCATTCTGCTCGCCCGCGGCTGGGGGTTCTGGCTCGACGCCTACGGCCTGGTGTACTCGCCGACGGGGGTCGTCACCGGGGCGGGCTACACCGACGTCTATGTCGTCCTCCCGGCCCTGCGGGTGCTCGCCGTCCTGTTCCTCCTGACAGCGCTCCTGATGTTTGCGAACGTCCGGCTGCGTACCCTGCGCGTCGTGGTGGCCGTGGTGCTCGTCATTGTCGCGGCGTGGTTTGTCGGGCTCCGGGTGATCCCCGGGATCGTACAGGCGCTGCGGGTGCGCCCCAGTGAACTCACGCTCGAGGCTCGGTTCCTCCAGCGCAACATCCAGGGGACGCTGGCGGGCTTCGGCCTCACGCGCCTTCGCGAGCGGGAGTTCCCCGGGCGGCCGGTGACCGCGCAGGACGTCGCCCGCAATCTGCCGACGCTGGATAACGTCCGCCTGTGGGACTACCGCCCGTTGCTCGCGGCCTACCGACAACTGCAGACGCTGCGCCAGTACTACACCTTCCTGGATGTGGACATTGATCGCTACCGGACGGCGGGCGGACAGCGGCAGGTAATGCTCGCGGCGCGGGAACTGGAG
>JANONS010000229.1:0-3339 GCA_031420915.1 Armatimonadota bacterium | reverse complement strand
GGATCGGCGCCTCAATGCGCCACGTCGTCACAAAAGCGTAGTCCGTCACGTGAGACCGTACTCCCGCATCAGTTCGTGCCGCACCTCTTCCGCCGCACGCTCCATAAACGCCTCGATCTCCTCCACGCTGTGCGGGTTGGGCTCGCCTGGCCCCGGCGTCCACACACGGGACGCGGCGTATTCCAGGAAGGGCGAGATCGATGTGAAAGGGTAAATGATGTAGACCTTCTTGCCGGTGGCGTGCGCGTGGATCATCTCTGAGAGGACCCCGAACGACATCTGGCCGGTCGGGTAGAAGACGACGTTCATATCGCTCTGGTCGATCAGGCGGAGGTCGCGCACCACCGTGGCGCGCCCCAGATTCAGGCGGGTCCGCTCATCCAGTGAAGCGGCCCACTGGCGGGCTTCCTCCAGCGACCCCGCCCAGGCCGCGATCTCCGCCTGCTGGTCAGGGGAGAACTGCGCGTCAAACTCCCGGGTGCCAATGCGGGCCAGCGCGAGACCCTCCTCGTCCTTCACCGACAGCGGGTCGAAAACCACAAAGTGCTCGCGAAGGCGGCGGGCAAAGGCGCGGGCCTCCTCGATCAGGTGCCAGTGACCCTCCCGTCGGAGGTTGGTGATGGGGTAGCCGAGGTAGATCCGGGGCCTTTTAAAGCAGATGAGGTCGAAGAGGGTCTTGGTGGGCTCGTCGTGCGCGATCAAGTAGTGCGGCACCCGCTCATAATCGGCGAGCATCTTGGTCAGGAAGACCTCCTGCTCCTGCCACATGATGAGTTCATTGGTGGGGACCTGCTCCCGCCACTGCTCCGTTTCGCTCAGGCGGCGGTGAATCTGGTAGACGCTGTCCACGATCGTCACGTAGAAGATTCCCTCAGGACGGATGGGCGGCGCGAGTTTCAGTTCCGGCAGCGTCTCCTGGACCGCCTGCGGCTCCGGGCGCTCCAGCCGGCGGCGCGATTCATCGAAGATCAGTTTGAGGTAATGGGTATCCAGACCGGGAATCAGGTGGCCCTTCCACCAGAAACAGGCGTGGGTAACCAGGATCGTCGCTGTGTCCTCGCGCCAGAGGTCGGGGTCATTGACCACCTCGGTAAGGACGACCGCCCGCAGCTCTTGCAGCGCCTCCGGTGACATATCCAGAATGGTCTCGGTGCGCACCTCCAGCCCCAGGTCGCGCGCCCGGTCGAGCATCAACTGGCCCACATCCACCATCCGGAGGTACTTGATCGGTGAGGCCCACCTGCCTTCCAGTTGTGCGGACTCGATCTCACGCTCCGCCTCCTCGACCAGGCGCACAAGATAGCCGGGTCCGCCGCCCACCTCGCGGACTTTCCCGCACCCGCTGACCCCTGTGGCGATGACAATCATGAGATCACCTCTCCTACCCCCGCCGGCCGCTACTTCACCTCAAACTGTCGTACCCGGTCCCAGTCCACCTCCAGACCGAGGCCCGGCCCCCGCGGTAGATCGATCATACCCTCCCGCGCCGCAGGAAACGGCGCGGTGAAAATGTCACGCAGCGGGTTGTTGATGAACATGTACTCGTAGGTCATGAAGTTGGGGATGGCCCCCGCCAGGTGGAGCGCGGCCAGCTGCTCCACGCCGCCGGAAAATCCGGTGTGGGGCGCGCAGGCCAGGTTGTATGTGTGCGCGAGGGCGCCGACGCGCAGGGCGGCGGTGAACCCACCGATCCGGGCGACGTTCGGCTGCAGCACGTCGATCGCCCGCCGCTCGATCAGATCGCGGAACCCGAACAGCCCGAACTCTGATTCTCCACACGCCAGAGGGATCGTCTGGCTGCGCCGGATGAGTTCATAGCCCGAGACGTCGTCTGGAGGGACGGGCTCCTCGATCCAGGTGATGTCCAGCGGCGCCAGCTCCCGGCACGCACGAATGGCTCTGGCGGCATCGTACGCCCCGTTCGCGTCCACCATGATTGCCGCCGCAGGCCCCACCGCCTCGCGGATCGCCCGCACGGAGGCGATGTCTGCGCGCAGACCCCCCATCGCCTCATTGCGCCCGATCTTTACTTTCACGGCCCGATGGCCGCTCTGCACCTGCTGCCGGGCTTCCTCCGCCATCTGATCGATCTCGGCGATGTAGACCGACGAGGCGTAGCAGGCCACACGCTCGCGCCCCGCGCCGCGCAGCGCCTTGTAGAGGGGCTCCCCCGCCTCCCGCGCCAGCAGGTCCCACAACGCGGTGTCGATCCCGCTCATCGCCTCCAGCAGGAACCCGCGGGAGTGACCCCACCGTCGCAACTGCGCGAACATCTCCTCCCACAGCCCTCCGACGTCTCGAGGATCGCGGCCGATCAGCAGGGGCGCCAGCATGTCCTCGACAATGGTCGCCACTACCCGCGGAGCCTTCCGCGCGATGCACTCCCCGATCCCCCTCTGGCCGGTGTCGGCCGTCACCTCCACCAGCGTGGCGTAGAAGGTCGGGAAAGCGCCGATCCCAAACCAGAGGGGTTTCTCCACCGTGCCCGCCAGCGGATGCGCGGTGATGCGCTCGATTTTCATCGATACAGATCCTCCTCCTGGGATCGGATCAACTCGGCAGCCGCCCCACCGTCCCCGCTCACCCGTGCACCCCGGATGAGCACCACCGGCGTTCCTTCACTCGCCTGTCCCTGCAGCAACCCCGCCGCCGCGGTCAGTTCGTCCGCCACCGCCTCCACCGTGTGCCGGAGGATGTAGCCGTACCGGTCTGACTGGCCGATGTAGCTCAATAATGGCGCAAACCCCGCGATCCCGATGGCGACCCCGACGGAGCCTTCCCGGTGGGGACGGCCGTGGCTATCGCTGATGATTACGCCGACCTCCACACCGAAAGCCTGTCGCACCGCATCACGAATCGCCCGGGCAGACCGGTCGGGATCGACCGGCAGCACACTGACCACGTCATCACTCCCTGCCACGTTCGAATGGTCGAGGCCGGCGTTCGCGCAGATGAACCCCAGCCGGTGCTCCGCGATGATCAACCCCGGACGGTGGCGGTTGATCGCGCGCGACTCCCGCAGGATGACCTCCACCAGACGCGGATCCTTGTCTGTTTCCCGACCGAGGTGCTCCGCCTCGGGACCGGGCCGGACGGTACGGAGATCCACGACGCTGCCTTCCGCCTTTGAGACGACCTTCTGGGCGACGACCACCACATCGCCCGCTTCCGGCACCAGGCCGTTTGCCTTCAGACTGTCGACGATGGTCTGGCCCAGGTCGGTGCCGGGACGGATCTCCGGGAAGCCTTCAAGCGCCCAGAGCTGCATCCGGGCCCCGCGTAGTGTCACGGGAGGTCAAGAGCAAACTTGATGGCCCGTTCAAGCTCCTGGAGTTTGGC
>JANONS010000228.1:0-5347 GCA_031420915.1 Armatimonadota bacterium | reverse complement strand
ACTGCTCGACGATGAGTTTGCCGAAGAACTGCGTGCCGCCAATGACCAGGATGCGCATGTCGTAATGATAGGATAGAGGGGATTCATGGAACTCGTCGACACCCACGCCCATCTGGATGATGCAGCCTTCGCCGCCGACCTCGATGCGGTCGTCGCGCGGGCCGTGGCGGCGGGGGTCGGCACGATGGTGGCCATCGGGACCGATGTGGCCTCCTCCCGCCGTGTGGTCGCGCTGGCGGAGCGCCTCCCCCAGGTGACGGGCGCCGTCGGCATCCATCCTCACGACGCGGGCAGCGTCGCCCCCGAGACGGTTCACGAACTGGCGGAATGGATCGGCCACCCGCGCGTCGTGGCGCTGGGGGAGACGGGGCTGGACCACTATCGGGACGACGCGCCCCGGCCGGCCCAGGCGGCGCTTTTCCGCGCGCACCTGGCGCTCGCGCAGGAAACGGGCCTGCCCGTCGTGATCCACTGCCGGGAGGCCTATCCGGATGTCCTGGCCATGTTGGACGCGTTCGCAGGAGTGGTAGCCGTCTTTCACGCCTTCTCCGGATCGGTCGAGATGGCGCGCGCGTGCGTTTCCCGCGGCCACTATCTCTCGTTCGCCGGACCGCTCACCTTCACGAACGCGCGCCGGCTGGTTGACGTGGCGCGGGACGCACCGCTTGACCGCATCCTGATCGAGACCGACGCCCCCTTCCTGTCGCCCCACCCACACCGCGGCCGGCGGAACGAGCCGGCGCACGTGCGCCTGGTGGCGCAACGGCTGGCCGAAGTGCGCGGCGCATCGCTGGAAGCGATCGCCGAAGCTACGACCGCCAACGCGAGGAGG
Organism: Armatimonadota bacterium; assembly: GCA_031420915.1. Lineage (GTDB taxonomy): Bacteria > Sysuimicrobiota > Sysuimicrobiia > Sysuimicrobiales > Humicultoraceae > JANONS01. The sequence goes on along the minus strand of JANONS010000228.1, from coordinate 4,515 downwards.
GTGTTCAGACTCGCACCGGTAGAGGCTCCGGCATGACCCGGCCGATCGTCCTGCTCGCTCTGCTCCTGATGATCGGAACGCCGGCGGTCGATGCGGCGCCGCCGCCGACCCCGGATGAGGTGCAGATCGGGCGCCAGATCGCGCTGCAACTGGAGACCCGGTACAAAGTCCTGAATGATGCCGCCCTCACCGAGCGGATGAACCGCATCGCTGAAGCGGTGGTGGCGGTCGCCGACCGGCCCGGCGTGACCTATGTCTTCAAGGTGCTGGACGTCGATGTCGCCAACGCCCTCTCCCTTCCCGGAGGTTTCATCTACATTACCAAGCCGATGTTCGAGTTCGTTCGCAGCGATCACGAACTGGCGGCGATCATCGCTCATGAGGTCGCGCACATCGCCCATGTCCACGGGATGGAGATGCTCCGGCGGCAGAGTCAGGCGGCGCTCATCACCATTCTCATCGCGGCTCTCACGCGCGATCCCGCCGTGGCCCGGGGCGTGCAGCTGGCGAGCCTCAGCGCCCTGGCCCACTACACGCGTGATCTGGAGCGCGATGCCGACCTGACCGCGCTGGCCTACCTGCAGAAGACCGCCTACGCGCCCGTCGGACTCCTGACCATCATGGAGCGCTTCGCCTGGGAGGAGCAATACCGCGCGGTCGCGTACCAGGGGGTCGCCGATCACCCGAAGACGGCCGAGCGGGTCGCCTACATCGAGCAGGAGTTGCGCCGCCGGGGTCTCCCCATCGTCCGTCGGGTCGCGGCCAACTACCTCCGCCTGACCGTGCGCGAGGTGAAGGACCGGAGTGTGGCCGGCGGCGAGTTGCTGGTCAACGACCGCGTCATCTTCCGCCTCCCGAATCTCGACCGGGTGCGTGAGGTGGCAGAGAGGCTGGACCGGCTGTTCAATGCCGACCTGCGTTCGTTCGAGGTGGGGGTGCGGTCGCACGGGGAGACCTGGGTCGTGGCCGCCCGAGGCGCCCCCCTCGTGACGGTGACCGCACAGGATGCGGCGTGGAATGAGACGACCGTGAAGGAGCTGGCGATGACCGTCCATGCGCGGCTGCGGGCCGCGATGGAGGAGGATCTGCGCAGGCGGAAGTTGTCAGGGTGACCAGGCGGATCCACGTCGCGTTGCTGCCCTCGCAGATCGATTCCCCGATGGGGGTGGCGATCGTGGTGGACGTGGTGCGCGCCAGCACCTCGCTCGTCACCCTCGTGGAACGGGGCTGCGTGCCCATCCTCTTGGCGACCACTGTCGATATCGCTCGCAGGGCTGCGGCCCGTGATCGTACGCTTCTCCTTATCGGGGAGGAGGGCGGTCTGCGGCCGGAGGGGTTCGACTATGGGAACTCTCCGGCGGAACTGGCACAGGCGCCACTCGCGGGCCGGGGGGCGGTCGTGGTGACCACCAACGGGGTGCCCGCGATCCACGAGGCCGCGGGAGCGGAGGTGGTCCTCGTGGGCTGCCTCCGCAACGCCGCCTCGGTGGCCGCGGCGGCATGGGATGCCGGCGGGGCTGAAGGGAGGATCACCATCATCTGCGCGGCCCGTCCGTCTGGGTTCGGCCTCGACGACGCCTATTGCGCGGGAGTGCTGGTGGAGCGCCTCATGCGCCTGGGGGAGGTGGAGTTATCTGATGCCGCGGAAGCAGCGCGGATGCTCGCCCTGGCCGAGCCCGATCCGCGGCGCCTGCTCGGCCGGTCCGCGGCCGGTCGATATGTCACGCGCATAGGGCTGGCAGCGGATGTGGACTATGCCGCCGGCGTGGATACGTCCACCGCCGTGCCGCGCCTCGGCCACCATTTCTCCCTCGTGCTTCAGCCGGTTGAGGAATGACCGCGCCTGTGGATTGACTTCCCCGCGGTCGTACCCGATAATCTGACCGCAAAACCAACCGACCGGACGGTCGGTCAGCCTGACGCTGTCACGCCGGGTACCTGATGCGACGGCATCCTGAGGTCTCCGCTCCCACAAGGCCCGCCATCCTGGCGGCGGCCCGCCACCTCTTCGCCCAGAGGGGCTTTGCCGGGACCTCCATGCGGGAGATCGCCGGGGCGGCGGGCGTCTCGAAGGCCGCCATCTACCATCACTTCCGCGACAAGGACCGTCTGTATCGGGTACTGGTGGACGAGGCCATCCGTACGCTTACGGCGGCGATGAAGCGCGTCCTGGATGACGGCGCGGCCCGTGTTCAGCTGGCTCGTATTGTGCTGCTCCATCTCCAGTTTGCCAGCGATCACGCTGACCTCCTGCGGATGCTGGTGCTGGAGCAATGGCGCGGCGGCGAACAGCGCAGGCGGCTTGGTGGTGCGATTGACCGGCACCGGGAGGAGGAACTGGCGATCTATCAGTCTGTACTCGAGCGCGGGATTGCGCGCGGGGAGTTCAAACCTGTGGATCCCAATCTGTCGGCGCAGGCGCTCAGCGCGGTCATCGACATCCTGAGCGCAGGGTTTCTGATGGCCGCGCCGCCGGTCCCCGTGGCCGAGGTGGCACAGAACGCGATGGACGTCCTGTTGAATGGACTCGCCGCCACACCACAACCTCAGGCCGAGATCGCTCGATTATTGAATGCGAAGGAGAAAACAGCGTGAGACGTCCCTGGTTCTGGATCGTTCTGGCAGCAGCCGTCGTGCTCGTGGGCGTGCTGGCGTTTGGGCGGCTGCGCGCACCCACGGGCGCGCAGGTGAAGCCGGTGGCGGAGGATACCGTCCCGGTCGAGGTGGCGCAGGTGACGCGCTCCACCCTTGAACGCACCGTGGAGGTCACCGGCAGCCTCACCTCCGCCCGGGTGGCCGAGGTCTTCGCCCGCCGCTCGGGTCTCGTCGCCCGCGTGCTGGTGAATGACGGTGCCCGTGTCGAGGCGGGGCAGCCGCTTGTGGCGCTCGATGGGTCCGAGGCCGCGACCCGCCTGCGGCAGGCCGAGGCCGCCTCGCGCGTGGCCGAGGCACGGCTGGCGTTGCTTGTGGCCGGCGCCCGCCCGCAGGAACGGCTGCAGGTTCAGGAGGCGGTGCGCCAGGCGGAGAGCGGGCTGGCCGCCGCGCAGACGCAGCTTCGGCACGCGCAGGTGGCGGTCGAGATAGCAGAGACGAGTCTTGAGAGGATGGAAGCCCTCTTCCGCGACGGCGCCGTCTCGCGGGCGCAGGTGGACCAGGCACGGCTGGAGGCCGACCGGGCTCGCACGCATGTGCGCGTCACGGAAGCTCAGCTGCGCGCCGCCGAGGCGCAGGTGCGCGCGGCGCGCCAGCAGCAGAGCCTGGTGGAGGCCGGCCCGCGCACGGAGGAGATCCAGGCCGCCCGCGCCCAGCTGGAGCAGGCCCGCGCCGCCCTGACGGAGGCGCGCCAGGCCCTGGCGGACATGACGGTCCGCGCGCCGTTCGCGGGCCGGGTGGCCCGGCTGCGGGTCTCGCCCGGGGACTTCACCACCTCAGGGGAGTTCGGGAGCGTTCCCGTGGCGGTCGTCTATGATGACCGGGCACTCGAGGCCGAGGTGACCGTCGGGGAGCGCGAGGCCGGCCTGTTGCGCTCCGGCCAGCCGGCGATCCTCCGGCCGGAGATCGCGCCAGGGCTCACGCTCCGAGCCGTGGTGAAGACGGTCACGCCGCTGGTCGACCCAGGCAGCCGCGCGATCACCGTGCGTCTGCACCTCATCGATGCCCCCGCTACGCTGCAGCCCGGAACCTTTGTCAGGGGGGCGGTCGTGGTCGAGCGGCGGATGGGGGTCCTGACCGTGCCGCGCGCCGCGCTGCGCGGTGACGCACATCCGACCGTATGGGTCGTCGCCGGAGGGGTCGTGAATGTGCGCGCTGTGAGGACCGGGCTGATCGAAGGGAATCGCGTCGAGGTCGTAAGCGGAGTGCGCGGAGGGGAGCATGTCGTCGTGCTCGGCCCGGAGGATCTCGTCGCCGGCACGAAAGTGACCGTCGTGAATCAGGGGAAACGCTGATGTCGCTCTCCGGGCTGGCCGTCCGCCGGCACGTCCTGGTCCTGATGGTCATCGGGGCTCTACTCGTCCTGGGCCTCATCTCCTACGGCCGCCTGCCGGTCGAACTCTTCCCCAACGTGCAGTTCCCGTTCGTCACCGTGGTCACGGTCTATCCGGGGGCCGGACCAGAAGAGGTTGAGACCCTCATCACCAAGCCCGTGGAGGAACAACTGAGCTCCCTGACCAACGTCCGCACGCTCCGCTCCGTCTCTCAGGAAGGCGTCTCCACCGCCGGGATCGAGTTCGTGCTCGGGACCGACATCGACGCGGCGACGGCGGATGTGCGGCAGCGGGTGGATCTAGTGAAGTCGACCTTCCCGCGCGACGCGGAGGACCCCATCGTGCAGAAGTTCGACTTCAGCGTGCAGCCAATCATGCTGCTCGGTGTCAGTGGCCCCGATCCCCTCGCCCTGCGCGAACTGGCCGACGAGGTCATCAAGCCGCATCTGGAGCGGGTCGGGGGCGTCGCCGCGGTGCAGGTCTCCGGCGGGCGCACGCGGGAGATCCGGATCGAGGTCGACCAGGACCG
>JANONS010000227.1:0-5991 GCA_031420915.1 Armatimonadota bacterium | reverse complement strand
GATGGCAGAGGATGCGGACGAGACGCTGCGCGATCACCCCGATCACGGAGGAGGAGACCAGGAAGGGTTCGATGCCCATGTCGACCAGCCGCGTGACCGTGGCCGCCGCATCGTTGGTGTGCAGGGTTGACAGCACCAGGTGGCCGGTCAGGGCGGCGTGGATGGCGATGCGCGCGGTCTCCTCATCGCGGATCTCGCCCACCATGATGATGTCGGGGTCCTGCCGCAGGAAGGACCTCAGGCTGTTGGCAAAGGTGACCCCCGCCTTGGGGTTGACCTGGACCTGCGCGATCCCGGGCAGCTGATACTCCACCGGGTCCTCGATCGTGGTGATGTTCACCTCGACGCGATTCAGGCGGTTCAGGATGGCATAGAGACTCGTCGTCTTCCCGCTCCCCGTCGGGCCGGTGAGCAGGCTGATGCCGTAGGGCCTGGAGATCACCCGCTCGAACCGCTGGTGATCCTCCGGCAGCAGCCCCAGCTTCTCGATGCCCACGAAGGCCCCGCTCTTGTCCAGGATCCGCATCACCACCTTCTCCCCCCACACGGTAGGGATCGTGGAGACGCGCAGGTCGATGTCCCGGTTGTCCACCTTCAGCTCCATGCGACCATCCTGCGGGACGCGGCGCTCGGCGATGTTGATGTTCGACATGATCTTGAGCCGGGAGACGAGCGCCCCCTGGATATGCTTGGGCGGCGTCATCACCGAATAGAGGGTGCCATCGATACGGTAGCGCACGCGCACCCGCTGCTCCTGCGGCTCGAAGTGGATGTCGCTGGCCCCCTGACGAATCGCCTGCTGGATGATCAGGCTGGCCAGACGGACGACGGGCGCCTCGTCCGCCACCGCCCGCAATCGGTCGGTCGTCGCGTCCTCCTCGTAGCCCTCGACCACCTTGATGTCCGCGACCGCCTGGTCCATAGCGACGGGATACTGGCTGAGGACACGCTGGAAGGCGTCAGGGGTGATGACCGCGCGCGTGATCTCCAGCCCCGTCAGCTTGCGCAGGTCATCCATGGCGACGATGTCCAGGGGATCCTCCATCCCCAGGAGCATGGTGCCATTCTCCACCTTGATCGGGATCACGTGGTGGCGGCGCGCCAGCTGCTCCGGCACGTGCAGGAGGATCTCTTCATCCAGGAGCATTTCGCCGAGATCGACGAACTCGAGGCCGAGCTGCCGGGCGATGGCGTTGGCGATGTCATCCTGGGAGGCCAGCCCCAGGCTCAGGATGATCCTGCCCAGGCGCTCGCCGGTCTCCTTCTGCTGTTGCAGCGCGCGCTGAAGCTGGGCCTCCGTCAGGAGTCCTTCCTCCACCAGAATCTGACCCATGAGGACCCGCTTGCGCATCCGGCCAACCTTCCGCGGGGGATTCATTGCCTCCTGCAGCCCTTCAGTATACTCTGCCGGTCGGGCGGTGTCCGCTGCGGACCCGATGACCTGAACCGCGACCGTCCGCGATACGGTCTGCCCATACCGGTCTCGAACCGTGATATTCAGATCTGGCATGCTACGGCGCGCGCCACAGGAAGACGTTGGGTTCAGACGTCCCCTCCATCCTCCCCTCGCTCGCTCTCACCTCAAAGCTCAAGGCATCATTCTCGGGGTCGCGGGCGATAATTGTCACGCGCGCCAGGCCGCCGGACGGGACCATCGGTGGATCAACGATCACGTGATCAATGATCGGCGGTTCGTCGACGGCCCCCCTGGCATCGACGACGGAGACGTTTCCCACCGCGTCGCGGACCGTCACGCTGAACGTCACTTCCTTGGCCATGGTCTGCCTCCTTCGAAGAGTCTCCCATCGCCGACATCATCGGGAGGGAGCGTCGCGTTCTAGCATCATCACCACCTGCTGCCTGTTCAGGAACAGGACCGGGCTTTCGAACAGCAATCGGCCGTCCAGCGTGTACACCCGCGCATTCGTGAGCGGCAGGAAGTCCCGGTCCTGGTTGAGCCGGTCCGAGATTCGAGCGGTCGCCGGCACGGGCAACTCGCCTTCAATCCTGTGCAGCGCTGTGTACAACAGCACCGGCTGCCGCTCGAGCTCGACCTTCACCGGCCACGGCTCCTTCCCTCAGCGGCCATCTCCATCGTCGGCGCCTCGACCAGCCGCTGAATGCCCTTCAGGCTCATCCCCCGGTCCACCATGGCCTTGATCCACCTGATCCGTTCCACGTCCTCCTCCGAGAAGAGCCGATGGCCCCCCCCGGTCCGGGCCGGCGCAATCAGGTGGTACTGCTCTTCCCAGGCCCTGATCCGCCGCGGGTTGACGCCGGTGAGCTGGGCGACCGTCCTGATCGGGTAGATCGGCGCCTCTTTGTCAACAATCATCTGCCTATCCTCCTTATGCCCACGCTGTCAACGCGTGGGCGCGCCCGTCCCCAAGACCTTCGGGGCCACTTCGCGGCTGGGAATGTACCCGCCCTCCCGGAGATAGGTGTAGATCTCCTGGGTCTTCGCGAAGCCGTGAAAGTCGGGTCGGTACTCTTTCTCCAGTTTGTAGTCCACCTCGAGGAACTTGTTCAGCGTGATGAAAAACGCGTACTGGACGATGTACGCGGCCGTCTCCGGCGCATCGCGGTTCTTATCCACGAACAGGTTGATGATGTCCACCTTGGGCATCACCGTGGGATCCAACCCCTCGGTCTTCGCCTTGGATTCCAGGAGCGTGTAGAGGTCGTAGGTCGCCTTCCAGTCCTTCGCCAGCACCATCGCCACATCCAGGTCGTACTCCAGATCCCCGCTCCCCATGCTGTGGTGCATCGTCGGACGATTGTAGACGCTGAACTCCTCGGCTTCATCGGCCGGCCGCTCGTCCAGGCGGCACCCTTCCTTGTCCAGCGGGGAGATGGCAAAGATCGGACAGTTGAGCTCCAGGCTCATCTCGGACAGCGCGGTCGAGATGAAGTCGGTCCGCGCCCGGAGGTCATCCACGTACTCGCTCAGCGGGATTTTCTGCAGGTAATCGAAGAAGATGATGACGTCCGACGTCTGGAACTCCTGCATCACGTTGTAGGCGTGCGCGCGGATCCGATCCAGGGTATGCCGCCGCCCCCCCTCGACCAGGTAGAGGAACGGGGCGTAGCGGCCCACCGTTTTCTGCGCCTCGCGCAACCGGTGGGAAACCGGCACGCCGTCGGCGTCGGCACCGGAGAGGATCCAGGTGGGGTTCAACCCCGTCTCCCGGGCGATCAGACGCGCCGAGAGCACGCGCCGGGTCTGCTCCCAGGTGTAGTAGAGGACGGGGATGCGGTGGTTGGTCGCGACATAGGTGGCCAGCTCCAGCGCAAAGTTCGTCTTCCCCCGCCTCGGCGCCCCGGCCAGGCCGTAGTAGAACCCGCGGCGGAGGCCGGAGAGCACTTCGTTCAACCGGTCGAACGGTCGGATGGAAAAACCCAGCTGGCCAGCGGGCTCCACGTTTTCCGCGTACTCGATGAGCTCGCTGAATGCCTGGGAGATGGGGCTGATCTGCTTGCGGAGCCGGCGCTTCTGGATGTCCAGCAGGTGGCCCACGGCCTCGGTGGTGACCTGGACCACATCCTGAGGACGGTCTCCCCCCTGATGCAGGAACGCGCCGAGCTCCTCGTGCACCTGGTGCAGCATCTCGCGGCTCTCGCGGGCCTTGAGGAGGTCGAGGAAGCTCACCACCTGCCCCGCGTTTGGGGGAGTCTGCTGCACGACCGTCGCCAGATACCGGGCCATCTCCGGGGACAACAGGCTATGGTCATCGAGGTACGCTCGCAGCGCCACCTCGTCCACCACCGCGCCACGCCCGTAGAGATCAAAGAGGGCCTTCACCAGCCGCTTGCCGGTCGGTGTGGCGACGAGGTCCGCGTGAAAGCCTTCGGCCAAGGCCATAGTAAACAGGTGTCGATCCCCGAGGAACCCACTCAGCAGCGATGCTTCGATCTCGTGGTATTCCATGATCACGTCCCGTCGGATCAGGTGTCGAATTCCATACTGAATGACGTACTGAGGATGCCAGGAGTTCTTTGGAACTTCCTCTGAAATCCCTCTGCTCTTCGGGTGGCCTGGAACCAACATCCTCGCATAGTATGCGAAATACTCTGCACAGCACACCGAGATATGCCCATAAGGTTCGGGGCTTAGTCGCCGCCGGGGGGCCGTCTGTTTTCTCCCGCTATCGGGCATGAAGTTCACATAGACCGGGCCAGACGCCCGGCGGAGGTGACCGTGGCGGAGACGATCGTGATCGACGGCATGACCCTGCAGGAGTACGGACACCAGGTCGGCCTCCCCGCCCACCCCCGCTCGCTGGAGGGGGCACTCCGCTACCACGACGCGCGACTCCTCGCCCAGCGTGGGCCCGTCGAGCACGCGATCGCTGCCTACAAACGCCTGCTGGAACTCCTCCCCGACGACCCGTGGGTGTACGAAGACCTGGCGAACCTCTACACCCTCGCCGGGTCGACGCAGGAGGCGGTCGTCGTCCTGCTGACCCTGGCCGACCTCTACCTCCGCCTGGACCGGGCTGACGCCGTCCTCCGGGTCAACACTCAGGCGGCGGCGCTCTCCCCCAATGACCCTGAGATTCAAGCCCGGCTGGCTACACCGCCTCGCCGCGCCCCTCCGGCTCCGCCGGTCCCATCCCCATCACCGGTCCCCACCCCGGCACCGGAACGGGTGACGCCGCCAAAGACCCGCGGGGCCAAACTCGCCACGCGCAAGGCCGAGAGTCTGGGCCAGGTGCTACAGCAACTTGGGTTCGTGACGGCTGACCACCTGACGCAGGCCCTGGAGATTCAAAGCCGCACCGGGGAGCGGCTGGGGCAGATCCTGATCGACATGAAGGTCCTCACCGATACGCAGCTCGCCCAGGCAATGGGGAAGCAGTGGGGGTACCGCTACCTCACCCTCGGCGATACCAAGATCGACCCGGACGCCGTGAAGCTCGTCCCGCACTCGCTCGCGCTCCGGCTACGGGCCATGCCGATCGGGTGGGAGCAGGGGCGGCTCGTGCTGGCGATGACCGACCCGCTCAACGTCATCGCCATCGATGACGTCCGGTTGATCACGGGCCAGGAGGTCGAGCCTGTGATCACGACCGAGGATGAGTTGCTGGCCGCCATCAACCGCCACTACCAGGTGGAGACCCTCGCCGACATCTCCGCCAAGGATGGGCTGGCCCACCTGGCCTCGGAGGTGGGCGAAGAAGAGGTCTCGATCGAGCAGCTCAAGACGCTGGTCGAGGACGCCCCCGTGGTCAGGCTGCTCAACATGATCATTGATGAAGGGGTGCGGGAAGGCGCGAGCGACATCCACATCGAGCCGCAGCGCGGGGCGTTGCTCGTGCGCTACCGGATCGACGGGGTGCTGCACGACGTGATGAAGCCGGCGGGAAACATCCGCGCGCCCTTGATCTCGCGGGCGAAGATCATGGCCGACATGGACATCGCCGAGCGGCGCCGCCCCCAGGATGGCCGGATCCACCTCACGACCGGCGGCCGCACGATCGATCTGCGGGTCAGCACCCTGCCGACCATCTTCGGGGAGAAGGTGGTCATGCGGATCCTCGACCAGTCGACGCCCCTCATCGGCCTCAACCGCCTGGGTTTCCACACCAATACCCTGCGCCAGTGGGAACAGGCGATCAGCACCCCGTACGGCATGATCCTGGTCACCGGCCCCACCGGCAGCGGGAAGACGACCACCCTGTACGCCGCCCTGGGAACGATCAACACCCTGGAGAAGAACATCGTCACGGTAGAGGACCCGGTCGAGTATCAGTTGCCGCGCATCAATCAAGTGCAGCTGAATGTGAAGGCGGGGCTGACCTTCGCCACAGGCCTGCGCAGCATCCTCAGGCAGGACCCAGACATCATCATGGTCGGCGAGATGCGCGACCGCGACACGGCGGAGATCGGCATCCAGGCGGCGCTGACCGGCCATCTCGTCCTCTCCACCCTGCACACCAACGACGCCTCTACGTCGGTCAGCCGCCTGGTGGACATGGGGGTGGAACCATT
>JANONS010000226.1:0-19127 GCA_031420915.1 Armatimonadota bacterium | reverse complement strand
CGACCCCCAGGAACATCGGCGCCATCGCCGCGTGCTCGCGCGACGATCCCTGTCCGTAGTTCTCGCCGCCGACGATGAATCCGCCTCCCCTGGCCTTCGCCCGCGCAGCGAACCCCTCGTCCAGGCGGTGGAAGACGAACTCACTCAACCTGGGGATGTTCGAGCGAAAGCGGACGATGTCGGCGCCGGCCGGTAGGATATGGTCGGTGGTGATGTCGTCGCCCACCTTGATCAAGACCTCGCCGCGCAGGTTCTCCGCCAGCGGCGGCTTGACCGGAGCGGGCTGGATGTTGGGTCCCCGCTCCAGGGCCAGGCCGCGCGCGGTTGTCTCATCCTCCGGAGGGATCAACATCGGGTTGTCCTGATCAAAGCCATCCGGCAGGTCCGCCGGCGGGGCGGTCAGGCCCAGCTCCCGGGCGAGGTCGCGCGGATCCACCAGTTCGCCTTTGATGGCCACTGCGGCGGCAGTTTCCGGGCTGACCAGGTAGACCTCATCCTCCGCCAGGCCGCTGCGCCCCTGGAAGTTCCGGTTGATCGCGCGGACGCTCTTTGTGCCCGGCGCGGGGACGTGTCCGAACCCGACGCACGCGCCACAGGTGGGCTCGGCGACGTTCACGCCCGCGGCGATGAGGTCGGTCAGCAGTCCCTCCCGTGCCAGCAGTTCGACCGCCGTACGGCTGCTGGGGTGGATGAAGAAGAAGACGTTCGGGTGGACCCGCTGTCCTTTGACGACCCGGGCGACCGCCTGGAGATCGGTGTAGGAGCCGTTGGTGCAGGAGCCCACCATGACCTGCTGCACCTTGGTTCCCGCCACTTGCCGGACCGGGACGACATTGTCGGGCAGGCTGGGGAGGGCGACGAGTGGTTCGATGGCGCTGAGGTCGAGCTCCATCACCTCGTCGTACGCTGCGTCCGCGTCCGGCAGCGCCTCCCGCCAGTCGTCGAGCCGGCCAAGCCGCCGGAAGAAATCCCGCGTGATCTCGTCCGAAGGAAAAATCGCGGTGGTCGCGCCGAGTTCGTATGCCATGTTGGTGATCGTTACCCGCTGCTGGGCGTTGAGTGTCGCGATCCCGGGACCGGTGAACTCGTACACCTTGTCTTTGCCGCCCCGGACAGTGAGACGGCGCAAGAGTTCCAGGATCACGTCCTTCGCCGTGGACCAGGGCCGCAGCGCTCCCACGAGGCGGACGTTCACCACCTGGGGCATGTCGACATAGTAGGGGCCGCCCGCCATGGCGATCGCCACGTCCATCCCCCCGGCCCCGATCGCCAGCATACCCACCCCGCCCTGATGCGGGGTGTGGCTGTCCGCGCCCAGCGCCGTCTCGCCGGGGATGGCGAAGTGTTCCAGGTGGATCTGGTGGCCGATACCCGACCCTGGCTTCGCGAACCAGATGCCGTACTTGCGGCAGGCATTCGCCAGGTAGATGTGGTCCTCCATGTTCTCGGGTTTGATGTGCAGGACGTTGTGGTCCGCGTAGGCGACCGCGACCTTGCAGCGGACGCGCTGGAGCCCCATCGCGTCGAAGTGCATTACGGCCTGCGTGCCGGTTAAATCCTGAATGAGCGTCTGGTCGATCTTGATACCGATCTCCTCGCCCGGCACCATCCGCCCCTTGGCCAGGTGGCTCTTGATGATCTTGCGGGTGAGGTTCTCGCCCATGTGGTCACCTCAACGCGGCAGTTCCCGCTGTTATCTTATCACTCGCCTCAACAGACGAGCCGAATCAGCTATCGACGGCTCAGGCCTTCTGCTTCTGCAGCGCGGCCGCGCCGAGAGCGATCATGGCCGCAGCGAATGCCAGGAGCACAAGCAGACGACCCTGGATATCCGCGAGCCCGCCACCCGCGATCATCACCGTACGCAGGGCTGCCAGGGCGTGGGTCAACGGCAGGACCTGAGCCAGCGTTCGGAGGATGGGATGGAATGTCTCCACCGGCCAGATGAGACCGGCCAGCAGAAGCTGGGGCACGAAGACGAGGGGGATGAACTGCACGACCTGGAGCTCGTTGCGGGCAAAGAACGACAGCGCGATACCCAGGTTGACCACGCCGACCACGAGCACGGCGAGCACGAGCAGCGCGAGCCCGATGGACCCGGCGACCCGCATGTCCAGCGCCCAGACGCCATATCCCATGATGACGAGCGACTGAAGGAGCGCAAACACCAGGAAGCCGAGCAGGTAGCCGACGACCACCTCCAGCCTGGTGGCGGGCGATGCCGCGAGACGTTCGATGGTCCCCGTTGAGCGCTCTCGCAGGAAGGAGACGCTGGTCAGAAGGAAGGTGAAGAAGAAGGCAAAGGCGACGATGAACGAGGGTCCGTAGTAGTCGATCGTGGACAGCCCGGGACCGGCGAGCAGGGACACATTTTCCACTGTGACCGCCATCCCCGGCCCCCCGGCGCCCGTTGCGGCCGCCACACGCTCGGCGAGGAGGAGCATCGCCCTACCCACCGTTCCCCGTACGGTTCCGTCCGTCATCGGGTCGATGCCCCTCACCGCAACGCGCAGCGACGCCGGCCGGCGGGTCAGGACGCGTTCGGTCAGGTCCTCAGGGACCTCCACCACACCAAATATCTCACCGGACCGCAGCGCCGCCTCGGCCGCCTCTACCGACACATAGGGGCGCAACACGATCGTCGTCTGCCGCCGGAGTTCCGCCTCGAACTCCGTGCCCAGGCTGAGGCGCCCTACAGGTGTATCCGAGGCCTGATCGGCATTGACGAAGCCGACGGTGACCGGCTGCCGCCTGTCAGAGAGCAGGTACCCGATCAGGGACATCACGACGATGGGGACGACCAGGATGAGCGCTATTGTGCGGTGATCGCGGCGGAACTGGGTGAAGATGCGGCCGGCAATCGCGGTCACCCGTTCGAGGCTCATGCCCCCGCTCCCCCAATGGCCATCGCCGCGGCGCCGCCGCTGAACGCCAGGTACGCGTCTTCGATCGTCGAAGCCCCGGCCGCGCGGCGCAGTTCCTCCGGCGTGCCGAGCGCGATGATGCGGCCCTGTTCAATCATCGCCACCCGGTGACAGCGCTCCACCTCATCCATAATGTGCGTACTCACCACAATCGTCGCGCCTTCACCGTGCAGCCGGTAGAAGTAGTCCCACAGTCCCCGTCGGGCCTTTGGGTCGATGCCGACAGTCGGCTCGTCCAGCAGCAAGAGTTCCGGCCGGTGGATGAGCGCGCAGGCGAGGTTGGTGCGCTGGCGCATCCCGCCGCTCAGTCGGTTCACCGGCACGTCGGCCTTCTCGCCTAACGAAACGCGGTCGATGAGCTCGGCGGCCCGCCGCTTCGCCTCAGACCGCGACAGGCCGTACAGCCGGCCGAAGAAGCTCAGGTTTTCCCGCGCCGTCAGGTCCTCGTAGAGCGCGGCGGACTGTGTCATGTATCCGATGCGCGCGGCCACCCGCCGGCTCGGCATACGCTCATCGAGCACGACGACCGTCCCCGACGAGGGTCTGAGCAGTCCGACGATCACCCGGATGAGTGTGGATTTGCCGGAGCCATTGGGACCGAGCAGACCCAGGATCTCCCCCGCGCGCACGGCGAGATCCAGCCCGTCGAGCGCCCGAACGGCACCGAAGGTGCGCACCACGCTGGCGACTCGGATAGCATCTGCCATGGCGTCCTTATGATACCGTCCCCCGCACGGCGCGCAGATTCGCCTCTGGCGTATCAACAAGGGTTACACACCCTGCCGCCAAGATCAGGCGCTGCCCGCCGGTCTGGGTGATGGCATCCCGAACCTCCGCCGCGACAGTCTGTGGCGTGCCGGTGACCAGCGTGCCCGTCTCGTTGATCCCTCCCGCCAGGCACCCGGAGAACCGCGCGCGGGCCTCGGCGAGCGACGGCGTGGTGCGCCGGTCATGCCAGTTGATGATGTCCACTGGGTAGTCGGTCATCAAGTCAAACATCACATGCTGGCCGTGTAGATGCAGCAACCGCACCTCCGCCTGGCCTGCGCCATCGAGGACCTGGAAGTCGTAGAGGCGCCCGAACTCCTCGTACTCCTCTTCTGACAGATAGTCTATCGTCGCGCACTGCGTGGCGAAGAAGATGCCGTCCGCACCGGCGTTCAACGTCTCCTCCGCGAACCGCCGGGTGACGTTGGTGATGATGGCGAGCCCCTGGTGGAGCGCGTCGGGATCGTCCCGAAGGTAGCGCTGGAGGGCCTGATCGCCAGCGAGCGTGCGGGCGATGGTGAGCGGGCTGAAGATGGTGGCCAGGATCAGATCGTCCCGCGCCTCCTGGCGGATGAGGCGCAGAGCGTGCAGTTCCCGGCCGTAGACCCCGGCGGTCACATCCAGGGCGCGGAGCGCCCCCCAGTCCGATGTCTTCTTGATCGGGCGGTCGGTGTAGGTCCGGGTGCCTTCTCTATTGGGACGATGCGCGGCGCGCAGCCCCCAGTCGTCGCCGTAGTAGCCGCTCGCGGGGGTGACCTTGAGGAAATCCCAGTCGTAGGCCCGGTAGAACTGGATGTGGGCGCTGGCCAGGCTCTCCGCCCTGCTGTCCTCCTGAGGGAAGTGCCGCCATAGCCCCACCGGGGGACGGTCAACAGCCCCTCGGGTTATAGCGGCGTGCAGGCGTTCTCGCTTGGTCATCTGGTTGGCATCACTGGAGGGGAGGGCTACGCTTTCCCGTAGCGGCGGCGCATGTAGTTCAGGATCTCCCGGTCCACCTGATCATCTTCGCGCCACCGCTCCTCGAAGTTCTCCACGCCGCAGAACCGCCTAAAGGCTTCCTTCGTAGCGTCGTCATACTCGCTGGTGATCGTACCTTGATAGAAGCCGACGCGTGTCAGAATCTCCTGCAGTTCTCGGACGACATTGCCGGCCAACCGGGTGAGCTCGCGCTCCGTGGTGGCGAAGTAAAGGCGGTGCAGGTCGAGGAGTTTGCGTAACTCGGCGATCGGGGTGGGATGGTCGTCCACCCGCAGGTCGATGTAGCGGTCGAGGTAGCCGCCGTACGATCCCTTTTCCTTCACCACGTATAGCGCCGCGGATTGCTGCCCCCGGCTGTCGCCGCCCTGGCTTTGCCCAGCCTCGAGCACCGCGACAAGCCGCTCGGGAAGCGGCCCCGCCGTGCGGTGGAAGGTTTCGGCCATCGCCTCGACCACCTGAGGCCCGGCCAGGATGTTGCCCTGGCAGGTGAAGCCGTCCCCCGAGCGGTGGCCGGCCCAGTTGAAACACTCCTGGCCGGTCCAGGCTGCCGACCGGCCCTGGGCGTCCACCACGCCCATCTGGCGCTGCTGGCGGTGCTCGTCGGGTTCGACCAGCCGTTTCACGACCTCGTCCGCGGGAGTCCCCCCGGACAGCAGCCGCAGCCCCTCGGGACCGTAGCTCAGGTTCGCCCACGCCTGGGTCGCGATACCGCCGACCCCTGCCTGCGCCCAGGGCACGACGGCGCCCACCGCCAGGAACTTGCTGGCGACGGCGATGCCGATCTCGCCGGTCTGGCGATCGAGGCCCACGATGGAGAAGGTGCTAACCGACATGACGCTAACCGACAATGAGGGACTCCAGATCCTTAGGGTACGGGGTGAGGACCTCGCACCCCTCTTCGGTCACGACGATGGTATCGGAATGGCGGAACCCGCCGGCCCCGGGGACGTAGATGCCGGGCTCGACCGACATCACCATACCTGGCGCCAGCACCGTCTCATCGCTCGGCGCGAAGAACGGTAGCTCATGGTAGTCGATGCCGATGCCGTGCCCGGTGCGATGGATAAACGCCTCACCCAACCCGGCATCCTCGATGACGCTCCGCGCGGCCCGGTCCACCTCGCGGCAGGGGACGCCGGGGCGGATCGCCGCGATGGCCGCCTCCTGCGCTCGCAGCATGACCTCAAAGAGACGGCGCTGCTCCGCGGACGCGCGTTCGACAAAGATGGTCCGCTCGTCCTCACTGTAGTAGCCGTTGACCGCGCAGCCGGTGCCGTGGATGACTCCGTCGCCGGATCGGAGCGTGCGGCCGCTGGGGATAGAGTGGGGCAGCACGGTCTTGTCGCCTGACACCGGGCGCGACCCGGCGGAGATCTCATCCTCCGGGAACCGCCGCGCCGCCTCGCGCAGCATCGCCGCATTCCCCTCGGCCATGATGGCGATCTCCGCCTCGCCCACGGTGCTGGCGTCTACCTCCACCGCCATCCCGTGCTCGGCCAGGACACACCCCTTGCGGATCAGCGCCAGCTCGTCCGGGTCCTTCGTCAACCGCTGCTGCTCGACCAGACCCGGGGCGGGTTCCAGCGCCCCATACGCCGCTCTCAGGTAGGCATGCCCTTCGAAGGATATCCCGGACGGTTCAAAGCCGACGGGAACCGTCAGGGCCTGAGCGCGGATCACCTCGACGGCCAGATCGAGCGCCAGGTGCAGGGGACTCTTTCCGCCGAGCCCGCCCAAGGCGGTGTCCGCGTAGGTGCGGATGTCCTGCACACGCGACCTGGCCCGGGCGTGCGTGGCCTCAAGTTCCGGGAGGATCAGGACCGGCGTTTCCGTCAGGACGAGGATGACAGGACGGCTGTAGGTCACGGCCCGGAATCCGGTGAGGTAGTAGGTGTTGGCCGGGGTGGAGACCACAAGCGCCCCCAGGCCGCGCTGCCGCGCGGCGGTGTAGGCAGCCTCAAGGCGGTCGCTCACGTGCACTCTCTTTCTGCCACGCTCCGCCGTCCCCCTTTGCGCCGCGACTAGAGCGTCCGCTTGAAGTGCTGCATGTAGGCTTGAAACCCCAGGCTCTCCCAGAGCCGTATCGCGTCCACGTTGGTCGAGGCCACGGTCAGCTCAACCGTGGCGATCCCTTCCGTGCGTAACCAGTCGAGGAGTTCCTGGACCAGCCGGCGCGCGATGCCCTGCCGCCGGTATCCCTCATGGGTGTAGACGTCCTGGATGAACCCCCGGCGCCGCTCCGCGAAAAAGGGGGGGAGCATGGTGATGCGGCCGACGGCGTACCCGACGACCGTACCCTTCTCGCTGGCGACCAGGACGCGCGCATCCTCGCGATCCAGCAGGGTGGAGAGGTATCCTTGGTAGGCGACCCGCCACCCTACCGACGGCGCAAACGCGGGATCGAGCCGGGCGTGGAACGCAGCCAGATCGCCCCACAGCTCGAGGATCGCGTCGAAATCCCGCTCGCGGGCCTCCGCAATCTCCATGACGGGGTGTTCATCTTCGAGTGGGGCGGGGGCGCTCCTGCCGACTAAACCTACTCCCTGCCGGGTACCGTCTAGTCTGGCAGCAGGGGTAGTCTGCCTGAGAGGGAAGTCTGCAGCAGAGACGCCGGCCCCGGCGCTCTGTGAGGGGGGGTCACTGATGGCCGAGGCATTGCTTCGGAAGTATCGGCCCACCGCATCGAACCCGTGGGACTACACCAAAGCGGCCCATCTGCTGAACCGGGCCGGGTTCGGCGGCAGGCCTGAGGAGGTTGAGCGCCTCGTCACGCTCGGCCCCGAAGGGGCGGTCGATGAACTGCTGAACTACGACCGCATCCCGGAGGAGGTGACGGCCGTCGATTTCTCGGCGCTCTATCAACTCTACGAAGAGGCGGTGCGTCTCGCGCAGTCAGGCGCCGACCAGAACACGCGCTTCGCGCTGCAGGTTCGCATCAACCGGGCCCTGCAGGAGAAGTTCCAGGAGGTTCGCGCGTGGTGGGTGGCGCGGATGCTTCAGACGAAGCGTCCCCTCCAGGAGAAGATGGTGTTCTTCTGGCACGGCCTGCTCGTCTCGGGGTTCCCCGAGACGTACAACCCCCCATTCCTGTACATGCAGAATGAGCTGTTCCGGCGCATGGCGATGGGCAACTTCAAAGAGTTGACCCTGGAGATCAGCAAGGATCCCGCCATGCTCGTTTATCTCGACAACAGAAGCAACCGGAAGGGTAGGCCCAACGAAAACTACGCTCGTGAGCTGCTTGAGCTCTTCACCATGGGGATCGGGAATTACACGGAGCAGGACATCAAGGAAGCGGCGCGCGCTTTCACCGGATGGACGCTGCGGGGGACGGAGTTCTTCTTCAACCGAGCACAGCACGATGAGGGGCAGAAAACCTTCCTCGGCAAGGCGGGAAACCTCGACGGCGGGGACATCATCAACATCATCTTCGAGCACCCTGCCGCCGCCCGGTGGCTGCCGCGCAAGCTCTTCGAGTTCTTCGTCTATCTCAGGCCGGATGAGGCGATCGTCGAGGACCTCGGCCGCCTCTTCACCCGGACGCTCTTCGACGTGAAGGCAGTCGTGCAGACGCTGCTCGGGTCTCAGGCCTTCTACTCCCCGGCGGCGATACGCGCCCAGGTGAAGAGCCCGGTCTCGCTGGTGGTCGGCACGGCGCGGGCGCTGGCCCTCCCACCCCAGTCGGTGCGCGCACTCGTCCTGGTGATGGACAAGATGGGGCAGGCGCTCCTCTTCCCCCCGAATGTCGGCGGCTGGCCCAAGGGCCAGGGATGGATTACGACCTCCACGATCCTGGACCGCTACAACTTCGCGGGCCTGCTCACCAGCGGGCGCATGCCGGGGATCCCCCGCTCGGTGATGCAGGGCATGCCGATCGGGATTGACGGGCTGGTGCCGGCCTCCGCCGCGACGGCGGGCGATGTGACCGGCACCCTGCTGCGCCGTCTGCTGCCCGGGGTGACCCTCGACCAGAAGCGGATGTTTGGGCTGTGGCGGGTGGTGGGAGCCAACCGTGCCGCCGATCCCATCCAGGTGACGGCGCAGCGGGTGCGCAGCGCGGTGCACCTGATCATGAGCATGCCGGAATACCAGTTGACTTAGATGGACGCACCTGGCGGAGAAGAGAACGTCAGCGAGCGGGTGAGCCGGCGCGATCTCTTGCGCCACATGGTCACCAGGGTGGCCGGAGTCCTCTCCGAGGGGCGCCGGCGTCCTGGGACGCTCGAGGTGCCGTACATCCCGTACACGGTCCGTCCAAAGGAGGAGGAAGGGACATGAGCCAGGGCATGACCCGCCGGGAGTTCGTCAAGAAAGGGCTGACGATGGTCGCCGTCGGCGCGACGGCCCCCTCGTTCCTCACGCGTACCGCCCTTGCCATGAACAACCCTTGGGACATCGCGCAGGTCACCAGCCGGCCGGGGGTGCCGGACGACCACATCCTGGTGGTCATCCAGATGGGCGGTGGCAACGACGGCCTCAACACGGTCGTCCCCTTTGGTGAGGAGGCCTACTACCGCGTCCGTCCCACGCTGGCCGTGCCGGCGAACAACGTGTTGAAGGTGACGGACACCCTGGGGCTCCACCCGAGCCTGGCCAAAGCCAAGACCCTCTACGACAAAGGGGCGATGGCGGTCATCCAGGGCGTTGGATACCCCAACCCCAGTCGCTCCCACTTCAAGTCCATGGAGATCTGGCACACCGCCGACCCCGAGGGGCGGGTAGTCCGCTACGGCTGGGTGGGCCGCTACTTCGACAGCAAGTGCCCCGTCTGCGAGCAGCCCACCGCCGGGGTGAACGTCGGGTCCTCTCTGCCGCTGGCCATGCAGGCGGAATCGGGGCAGGGCGTGACCCTGGAGACGCCGGAGACCTTCCAGTGGATGCCGAGCCTGAACGGCATCGGGGAGCGGGAGCAGGTGGAGCTCTTTCGCCTGCTCAACGCCCCGGCGTCTAACGAGCCCGGCACGATCGACTTCCTCCGCCACACCGCGATGAACGCCTACGTTTCGGCCGAGCGCGTGCGCGATGCCATCGGCATGTACAAGGGCGGGATAGAGTATCCGAACACGCGCTTCGCGTACAGCATGAAACTGATCGCCCAGATGGTCGCCGGCAACCTGCCCACCAAGGTGTACTACGCGCACATCGCGGGGTTTGACACCCACGCCGCCCAGAGGGGCGCGCACGATCGGCTGCTCAACGACCTCGCCAGCGGCGTCGAAGCATTTTACCGTGATTTGGAGGCGCAGGGGAACGCCGATCGCGTGGTGGTCCTGGCCTTCTCGGAGTTCGGGCGGCGGGTGGCGGAGAACGGCAGCGCCGGCACCGACCACGGCACGGCGGCGCCGATGTTTGTCTTCGGGAAGCCCATCAAAGGTGGGCTCTATGGGCAGCACCCCAGCCTGACCGATCTCACCGACGGCGATCTCAGGCACGGCATCGACTTCCGCTCCGTCTACGCGACGGTGTTGGATAAGTGGCTGGGCGCGGACCCCGCCAAGATCCTCGGCGCGCCGTTCGACCGGGTGGCCTTCATCTAGTCTTATGACGCAAGCCCGCAGAGTGGTCCTGTTCCTGCTGATCGGTCTGGCCAGCGCGTCACCCGCATTCGCCGTGGACGTGACGGAAGTTTCGCCCAACATCAGCAACGAAGCGCTCAAGGCCTTCAGGCGGGGACTGGCGTATCACAGAGAAAAACGGTATGCGGATGCCATCAAGGAGTATGAACGATCGCTCGACCTTGGCGGGCGGTTTCCCGAAGCGTTTAACAACCTCGCCTACTCCTACCGGAAAGTCGGGAAGGTGGACAAGGCCATCGAACTGTACAAGGTGGCGATTGCGCTACGTCCGCTCTTTGTGCAGGCCCACGACTATCTGGCGCGGGCCCATCTGGCCAAAGGCAACAAGGCGGCCGCGCTGCACGAGTATGAGATCGTCCGCCGCCTGGACAAGAAGCTCGCCGCGTGGCTCTGGATCGCCATCCAGCGGAACGATCCCGACTACTATGATGAGCTGCGGGACTAGCTAGCGATCAACGACTGAGACCCAACCAGGGAGCGCTGCCTCCCCTGCCCAATTCTATACAGGTGATTTCCCCGACCCCTTTCACGGTGTTTGCCATTGACCTCGCCCGGCGCGGCGGCGCCCATCTCATGTCCGTGTTCTCCGAGGCGCCGGCCGCGAAGGAGATCCGCCTCAAGGGGCCGACCGACCTGGTCACCAGAGCGGACCACGAGGTTGAGGCGCTCATCGCCAGGCGGGTGCGCGAGACGTATCCTGACCACGGCCTGCTGGCCGAGGAGGGTACGGTCCTGCCGGGCAGAGAGTATCGCTGGATCGTCGATCCCCTCGATGGGACGACCAACTTCGCCCACGGGGTCCCCTGGTTCGCGGTCTCCATCGCGCTCGAGCAACTGGGCGAGGTGGTCCTCGGCGTGGTGTACCACCCTGTGCTCGATGAACTCTTCGTGGCGGAACGCGGCAATGGCGCCTGGCTGTCTACGCAAGGCGCCGACTTCATCCGCCTGAACGTCTCCACAACCGACGATCTGGAGTCGGCGCTGCTCGGCACCGGCTTTTGGGGAGGGGAACCGACGGCACGTGATGTGGCCATCGCCCGCCCCTTCCTCGAACGCGCCCGGGGCGTGCGGAACATGGGATCCGCCGCCATCCACCTGGCCTATGTCGCCGCGGGGCGCCTCGACGGATTCTGGGAGGCCCGGCTGAACCTCTGGGACATCGCTGCGGGGATTCTGCTCGTGGAGGAGGCGGGGGGCCGGGTGACCGACCTCGAGGGGCGGCTGCTACGGTCGGGGGACATCCTGGCCAGCAACGCGGGCCTCCACACAGCGATGCTGCAGGTTATCCTGGAGGCGAGGTGAGCAGGGTGGTAGTTCAACCCCAGCCGGTGGCGGAGCGCCCGTGGACAAAATTCTACGATGCCGGGGTGCCGGCGCAGATCCGCTACCCCGACATCTCTCTCCATCACATCCTGGAAGAGGCTGCCCGAAAGTACGGCAACCGCACGGCGCTGATCTTTTTCGGACGCACGATCAGCTTCGCCCAACTGGACGCGCTGGCCAGCCGGTTCGCCGCGGGGCTGCAGCGGCTTGGCGTGCGCAAGGGCACGCCGGTCTCACTGCACCTGCCAAACTCGCCCCAGTTTGTGATCGCCTACTACGGGATTCTCCGGGCGGGCGGCATCGCCGTGCCGCACAATCCCCTGTACACCGACCGTGAGATCGAGCACCAGTTCCAGGACAGCGGCGTGCAGGTGGCCGTCACCCTGAACCTGATGTACCCGAAGGTGGCGGCCGCGGCGGCACGCACGGGGGTGCGGCACATCGTGTACACGGGCATCCAGGAGTACATGCCGCCGCTGCTGCGCCTCCTCTACCCGATCAAAGCGAAGCGTGAGGGGCACCGGGTGGACGTCCGGCCCGGACCGGGTGTGCTTCCCTTCAGCACCCTGCTGGGCGCCGGCCGCCCGGACACGGTGGCGGTGGCGCCGGACGACCCCGCGCTCTATCAGTACACGGGGGGAACCACCGGGGCCCCCAAGGCCGCGGTGCTCACCCACCGCAATCTGGTCTCCAACACGCTGCAGGCGGTGCACTGGTTCCCCGAGGGCGCGCGCGCCGGGGATCTGGCGATGGCGGTGCTCCCGTTCTTTCATATCTACGGAATGACCGCGGTCCTGAACTTCTCCCTCTGGCTGGGAGCAGGCATCATCCTGATCCCGCGCTTTGATCCCAGGATGGTGCTTCGGGCGGTGCATAAGTACCGGCCGACCCTGTTTCACGGCGTGCCGACGATGTACATGGCGCTCTTAAACCATCCGAAGCTCAGGGCGTATGATCTCCGCTCCGTGCGGACCTGCATCAGTGGGGCGATGGCGCTCCCCCAGGAGGTGCAACGAGCCTGGGAGGCGACGACCGGCGGCACGCTCGTGGAGGGGTACGGGCTCACCGAAACCTCGCCGATCACCCACTGCAACCCCACCCAGCATCGCAGGGCGGGCAGCATCGGCGTCCCATTCCCGGACACGGATGCGCGCATCGCGGATTCAGAGAGCGGGAAGACCCTCCCCGTCGGTGAAACCGGAGAGCTCGCGGTGCGCGGGCCGCAGGTGATGCGCGGTTACCTCAACCGCCCGGAGGAGACGGCGGGCGTCCTGCGCGACGGTTGGCTCTTCACCGGCGACATCGCGCGGATGGATGGGGACGGGTTCTTCTACATCGTGGACCGGAAGAAGGAGATGATCAACGTCGGCGGGTTAAAGGTCTTCCCGCGCGAGGTGGAGGAGGTGCTGTACGAGCATCCGGCCGTGCGCGAGGCCGCGGTGATCGGCACCCCCGATCCGCTGAAGGGGGAAGTGGTGAAGGCCTTCGTCGCGCTCAGGGACGGCGCCGCCGCGTCGCCCCAGGAGATTATCGCGTTCTGCCGTCAGCGCCTGGCGCCCCACAAGACGCCCAGGGCGGTCGAGTTCCGTGACACCCTTCCCAAGAGCCTGATCGGCAAGATCCTGCGACGCGTGCTTGCGGAAGAGGACCGGCAGATGTGACGGCGGCGGCAGAGGGGAAGGGCCGCGGCAGAGGGGAAGGGCCCGGGATTCGCTATGCTATATTAGGTGAGGTGGATCCCGCCCCAGATCTCATTAGCAGGGTGAAGCGAGAAAGGCTGTAGCGAGGAGAACGCATCATGGCCGAGATGTTTA
This sequence comes from Armatimonadota bacterium, assembly GCA_031420915.1. Lineage (GTDB taxonomy): Bacteria > Sysuimicrobiota > Sysuimicrobiia > Sysuimicrobiales > Humicultoraceae > JANONS01. The sequence continues at coordinate 5,744 of JANONS010000226.1, read as the reverse complement.
TCGGTGGCCGGTACGTCGAATTCCCCGCACTGGAGAGGCTCCCGATCAGAAACCCCGCCAACGGGGACGCGGTTGACACCGTCCCCCGCGCAACGTCCGACCAGGTAGATGCGGCGGTCGAGAGCGCCTCCAAAGCCTTTGCGACCTGGCGCGACACCTCGGCGGCCAGGCGGGGCGAGCTGGTCATGGCGGGGTCCCGGCAGGTCCTGGAGCACATCGAGGAACTGGTCCACCTCCTGACCTCCGAGCAGGGGAAGCCACTCCGGGAAGCCCGTATGGAGGTCCGGCGGTTCGTCCAGACGCTGGAGCACTATGCCGGGCTGGCGAAGAACCTGCGCGGAGGCTACGTCCCGAACCTCGATGAAGACGCCTACGGGCTGATCATCAAACAACCCATGGGCGTGGTCGGCGCCATCGTCCCCTGGAACTTCCCGATCTCCCTGCTGGGGAACAAACTGGGGCCGGCTCTGGTGGCAGGGAACACACTGGTGGCCAAGCCCTCCGAAACCACACCCCTCACGACGCTGCGGATCGCGGGACTGATGCACGAAGCCGGGCTGCCCGCAGGGGCGTTCAACGTGATCACCGGCCCGGGATCCGTTGTCGGGAAGATCCTGGTGGAGCATCCCCTCGTGCGCAAGATCGCGTTCACCGGCTCGACCCCGGTGGGCAAGAGCCTGATGGCCCTGGCCGCGGCGGACCTGAAGCGCGTGACGCTGGAACTCGGCGGGTCCGATCCGATGATCGTCTGCGACGACGCGGATCTGGATGCCGCCGCCAGCGCCGCCAGTGTCGGCCGCTTCTTCAACTGCGGGCAGGCCTGCCTGGCCATCAAGCGGCTGTACGTGTTCGAGCGCGTGGCGGACACATTCACCGAGAAGCTGAACGCGAAGGTCCAGCGGCTCAAGGTCGGCCCCGGAACGTTGGACGGGGTCACCATCGGCCCCATGCATACCGCGCGCGAGCGGGAGCTGATCGAGGAACAGGTGGCCGACGCCGTGGGGGCGGGGGCCAGGGTGCTCCACGGAGCGCGCCGGCCCAAGGGAGAGCTCTACGACCGGGGCCATTTCTACGAACCCACGTTGCTGCTGGAACCTCCTCACACCTCCCGCGTGGCCGTGGAAGAAGTCTTCGGGCCGGTTCTGCCCCTCTGGCGGGTCGGGGATCTGGAGGAGGCCATCAGGCTGGCCAACAGCTCGATCTACGGCCTGGGATCCTCCATCTGGACCCGCGACCTCGACCGCGCCTCCCATGCGGCGGAGCGGCTGGAAGCGGGGTACACCTGGATCAACTCCCCCCAGAAGATCTACGACGAGTTGCCGTTTGGCGGCGTCAAGCAAAGCGGCGTCGGCAAGGAACACGGCATGGAAGCCCTGGAATACTACATGGAGACGAAGTCGGTGGTGGTCAAGCGATCCTCACGTGAATGAAAGGGTGAGCGGGGATGGTATCGGTTCCAGAACGGTATAACGCCAGCCTGCTGATCGACCGGAACCTGGAGGCGGGACGCGGCGACAAGGTCGCGATCTTCTTCGGCGATGAGCGGGTAACGTATCGAGAACTCGCGCGGCGGGTCAACCGGTTCGGGCACGCCCTCAAGTCCCTGGGCGTGCGACGTGAGGAGCGGGTGGTGCTGGCGCTGAACGACAGCCCGGCGTTCCCGGTGGCGTTCTTTGGGGCCATCCGCATCGGAGCGGTGCCGGTTCCCGTCAATGCGCTCCTGAAGTGGGAAGACCAGCGGTTCTTCCTCACGGACAGTTATGCGCGAGCGATCGTTGTGGACCTGGACCATTACGAAAAGCTACAAAAGGCGCTGGAGGGGTATCCTGAGAAGGTCGATGTGATCGTGGCCAACGGGAGTGTTCCGGGCACCAAGGCCTTCGACGACCTCCTGAAATCCGGCAAGGATGAACTGTCCCCGGCGGACACCCACCGCGACGATATGGCCTTCTGGTTGTACAGTTCAGGGAGCACAGGCAACCCCAAGGGCGCGGTCCACCTGCAGCATGACATCCTCGTCACCTGCGAGACGTACGCGCGCAATATCCTGAACATCCAAGAGAAGGACGTGACCTTTTCGTCTTCCAAACTGTTCCACGCCTACGGCCTGGGCAACAACATCTCCTTCCCCTACTGGGCGGGCGCCTCGACCGTGCTCTATCCAGGGCGTCCCGTGCCGCAGGCCGTCCTGGAGACGATCCAGCGCTACAAGCCTACACTCTTCTTCTGCGTGCCGACGCTGTACAATGCCATCCTCAACTATCCGGACTGCAAGAAGTACGATCTCTCGTCGATCCGGCTGTGCGCCTCCGCGGCGGAGGCGCTGCCCCCGGAGATCTGGCGTCGGTGGAAGGAGACATTTGGCCTGACGATCCTGGACGGAATCGGGTCCACGGAGATCCTCCACATCTTCATGTCGAATACGCAGGACACGCTGAAGCCCGGGTCGAGCGGGAAAGTTGTGCCCGGGTATGAGGCGAAGGTGGTGGACGATGAAGGCCGTCCGGTGAAGCCGGGTCAGGCGGGCCACCTGCTGGTGCGGGGCGACAGCACCGCGCCCTACTACTGGCACAACCATGAGAAGTCGAAGGCCACGATGGTCGGCGACTGGATCCGCACCGGGGATTGGTACCGGATGGAAGAGGATGGCATCTACTGGTACGAGGGGCGGTCGGACGACATGATGAAGGTCGGGGGCATGTGGGTCTCGCCCATCGAGGTGGAGAATGTGCTCATCGAGCACCCCGCCGTCGTCGAAGCGGCGGTGGTGGGCGTGCCGGTCGAGGGGTTGAACAAGATGAAAGCGTATGTGATCCTCCGAGAGAAATACGAGGGATCGCCTGCGCTGGTGGAAGAGTTGCAGAAGTGGTGCAAGGAGCGGTTGCAACGGTACGAGTACCCACAGATCGTGGAGTTCGTGCCGGATCTGCCCAAGACTATTACCGGGAAGATCCAACGCTTCAAGCTGCGGGAGCCGCAGCCGACGCCCACATCGCGCTGACGTCGCCATTCAGATCCAAGGTGCTCTCCTCCCACACCCCTGTCGTGCTATACGAGACCGTCCCCCCCAGGGCGGGTACGCCTGAGGAGAAGATGCATGAAATCGCCTCCAGGTTCGCGGAGAGGATCAACGGCGTTGACATCGACGCGATTAACATCCCTGAGGTCAGAGACGAACGCCGCAGGACTCAAGCGACACGGACCTTTCGCTACCTCCCGACCACGCCCCCACGGGAGTATGCGCGGCTACTGGCGGCGCTCACCAGGAAGGAACCGATCATTAATCAGGTTGTCGTGCATTACCAGCGCGAATCCTACGTCGCGTGGCTGCGCGAGACCTGGGAGGAGTATGGCATCAGAAACCTCGTGCTCGTGGGAGGCGACTCGAGTCGCACCGTCTACCGCGGTCCCTCCGTGCTCGAGGCCGCAGCGCTCATCAAGCGCAGTTCATTCGATTATCTTCTCGGTGGAATCACGATACCGGAACGGCACAAACACCGGGGCGATGAAGTGACCAGAAACCTCCAAAAGATCGAAGCCGGCCTACAGTTCTTCACGTCGCAGGTGATCTACGATCCCGATGCCACCGTGGGTCTGGTGGACGCTTATGCACGGGAGTGCGAGAGGCGCAACGTGGCACCCGCGCGGGTGTTCCTGAGTTTTGCTCCGTTTTCCACCGAGCAGGGAGCCGGGTTCCTCCGGTGGCTCGGCGTGACGATTCCTTCCCACACGCTCTCGACCGTCCTGCGCAGTGCCCGCCCGGCCCAAGCCTCGGCAGCAGTCTGCATAGAGAACCTCAGGCGTATTCTCGACGCCGCGCGCGCTCGCAATTGGAAGGTACCCCTAGGCATCAACGTGGAGAACGTCTCCAAGCACAAAGTGGACATCGAAACGTCCATCGACATGGTTGGCGTGCTCTCGGAAGTATTGCGGGAGGCGCTGCGCTGACCAGACGGCGCGGCGTGAGGGCCGAGAAACTCATGAGCCTCTCCGACGCCATGGGGCGCTTTGTGCCCGATGGGTCGGCTGTGGCGATGGGGACCTGTCTGGAGTCGATGATCCCCTTTGCCGCCGGACATGAGTTGATCCGCCAGCGCAGGCGCGACCTCACACTGATCGGCCCCATCTCCGATATGCTGTTCGACCAGCTCATCGCCGCGGGGTGCGTGGCGCGGATCCAGGCCGCCTGGGTGGGGAACGTCAGCGCGGGCCTGGGACACGCCTACCGCCGCGCCGCGGAACAGGGTCTCCCCCGCCCCATCGCCATCGAGGATTACTCGAACTATACGATCTCCCTCGCCCTCCTGGCGGGAGCCCACGGCCTCCCCTTCTTCCCCTCGCGGTCCGGACCCGGCAGCGACATCCCCAGAGACCATCCGGGGTTTGCCGACGGCGTCTCCCCCTTCGACGGTGAGCAGGTCCTCTGCGTCCGCGCGCTCCGGCCCGATGTGGCGATCATCGCGGTCCAGCGGGCCGACGTCGAGGGCAGCGCCCACCTGTGGGGCAATATCGGGATCAGTGAGGAGGCCGGATTGGCCGCCGAGCGCATTATTGTGCTCGCTGAGGACATCGTGGATCAGCAGGTCATCCTCAGCGATCCGAACCGGGTCCTCTTTCCGGCGTTCCGGGTCAGCGCGGTGGTGCACTGTCCCGGTGGATGTCACCCCAGTCCGGTGCAGGGGTATTACCGCCGGGACCATGAGTGCTATGCGGAGTATCATCGTGAGTCGCGGACGCCGGAGGGGACGGCCGCGTGGTTGGAGCGGTGGGTCTACGACGTGGCCGACCGCGCCGCGTATCTGGAGCGGCTCGGTGCGGAGCGGTGGGCTCGCCTGCGGCAGCTGCGCCCCGCCGTGGCGGCGCCGGTCGACTATGCCTGGTAAAGGGGAGGTGATGGTTCTTGCGGCCGCCCGCGAGATCCGCGACGGCGACGTCGTGTTCGTCGGGATGCGCCTGCCGCTGATCGCCTTCAGCCTTGCCAAGCTGACCCACGCCCCGCGGGCGTTCGGGATCTTCGAGAATGGCATCGTCCGCGGCACCCCGAGCCCGGAACTGCTCTACACGATGTCCGATACCCCGAACGTCGCCGGCGCCCACATGTGCACGCGTCTGTCCACGGTCATGGCGCAATTGGGCCGCGGTCTGGTGGATGTCGGCTTTATCGGCGGGGCCGAGGTGGACCGCTTCGGGAACGTCAACTCGTCGTATATCGGTCCCCGTGACCGGCCCAAGGTGAAACTGCCGGGGAGCGGCGGCGGGTGTGACATCGCGTCCCTGGCCCGGCGCCTGCTGGTTATCATGTCCCATGAACGGCATCGGCTCCGAACGGTGGTGGACTACATCACCTCCCCCGGCTATCTTGCAGGAGGCGGTCAGCGGCAGGCGGCCGGACTCCCCGGCGGCGGGCCGAAGGCACTGATCACCACACTCGGGGTGTTCGACTTTGATCCCGATACGCAGGAGGCGGTGCTGCGGTCCTATCACCCCGGGACCACGATCGAAGCCATTCAGGAGCAGACGGGATGGCCGCTGCGAGTCTCCCCTTCCGTGGAGGAAACCCCGTCGCCCACGACCGAGGAGTTAACGCTCATCCGGCGGCTTGACCCTCAGGGGTTCTGGACCCGGGCGGGGGCCGGATAGACGGAGGGCTCGATGGCCCTATACTTCGAGGATCTCACGGTCGGCATGCGGTTTGAAACCGCCCGCCGCACCATTACGGAAGCGGACCTCGTGAATTTCTCGGG
>JANONS010000225.1:0-4063 GCA_031420915.1 Armatimonadota bacterium | reverse complement strand
GACCCTTGAGCACCTCGACCCGCTGCTGCCCGTGCCGGTAGGTGCGCTCCACCGCGATGGCCTCCAGCATCACTCCTCCTTGAGCCTGGCTGAGGGATTCTCGCGCGCGGTGGCCAGCGTGGGACCGACGGCGGCCAGAATGATCAGGACGAAGACGAATCCGGCGACAAGCAGGGTCAGGTGCTGCTCGGGGAAAAACAGATTCCGCACATCAGCTTTAGCCAGCCGCGCATTGACTTTCACCCAGAGCCGCCACGACAGGATCAGCACGGGTGGCACTGAGAGCAGAAACACCCACACGGCTTCGAGGAGGCTCTCCATGGCGATCTGGACCCGCGAGGCTCCCATGGCTCGTTTGATCGCGACCTCCTTGGCCCGCTCGAACCGATTCACCGCGAAGTTAAACACGATGAGGAGAACGGCTGCAAAGAGGCCCACGGCGGCCGAAGGTGCCACGAGAGCCAGCATAAACTGGTTGGCCTTCCGCAACCCCTTGCGCAACGCTTCAGCATCTTGCACACGCAGGTGATCGACGCGAACCCTGTACTGCGCCAGTCTCGCAAGCACGGCCGCTTCAATGGTTCGGAGGTTGCGTCCTTCCTTCTTCGTCCAGAACACCCACTGGGTGGGGGCGTCGGGCGTCCGGGCAGGCCTGATGGCCAGGATCGGACCGAGGCGGGGCGATCGGAGAATCCCTACCACCCGATATCGCTGCCGGCCTTCCGTCTTGACGGAGCCCCCGATGCTGCACCCCATCATTTTGCAGGTGTTGATCGGGACCAGCGCTTCGCCCGCTTTCGGCCATGCGCCATCAGCCAGTTTCAGCGACGGATAATAGCCGCGCATGACGTCAACGGACGGAAAGGCAAAGTTATTCAAATTCACGCCCTTACCCGTCTGAACGAGTCCCAGCCCCACCTCATAACCCTTCAAGCCCAGTGGAGCGAAAAACGCGCGAGCCTCGCCTAGTGCCGTAATCGGTTCGGCTTCGATGGTGATCTCGATCACCCCGGGGGGAATCCAGGGGAGCAAGAGGAGGCTCGCGCTGCGCAGGACAGCAACGACCACCAGGGACGCAAAGGTGCCCACACCCACCGCCAGCCAGAGCATGACAAAACGCAGCGGATGCCGGAAGAGATTACGCAGTGGCTCCATGAACCCTCCCAATCTGCTTCTTCATCGACCTCCCGCATCAGATGTCTCGCCCAGCGGGCAGTGTCCTACGCACCCCCCTGGAACAAGGATGAGCCGCCGGGAGGCAATGGCGTCATAGACCCGCTGCCCCGCGATCATGCGACAGATGATGAACACCGGCACAGCAGGCCACAACGGGATTGACCGCACCGCGATGTCGAGCATGGCGGTGATGCCCTCATGAAGCCTGCCCGACCATCCCACGCTCTGTATTCGCCGCTCGGCCCCGCGCTCATCAAGCCCATAGCGCTCGACCACCCCGGGGTCCCGGAAGGAGACAAACCGCACCAGGGAGAGGAGATCGAATCGGCCCAACCACCGGATGCTCCTCGTGCAGAGAGGGCACCACCCGTCGTAAAAGACTACGAGCCCGAGGCGCCGCCGGAGCCATGCGGTCAGGCCCTCGTACTCCCGGTCAGTCAGGAGCAGGGGATAGATGCTGAACATGCTCCACGCGAACGTGACCAAACCCATGAAGAGCGTGATACCCAGATGGAAGACGCCTCCCGCCACGATCATCGCATAGCGGGTCCATCGGTTAAACAAGAGCGGGAAGAAGAGGAGCTCGAACAGGACGGTGCCGTATGTCCCCAGGACGACGAAATAGGGACTGCGGAAGGCAGAGTCCGCCACGCCGGGCCACGAGAACTCCTCCACCCGAAGGATGTAGTAGAGGGCGGTGCCATTCTGCCAGAGTTCTCCCATCGCCTTGTAGAGGCCCGTGCTCATGTACAGCATCGACAGCTGCGCCAGGATCAGCAAGACGCCAAAATTGTGTATCACGGCGGCCACCTGATGACTGGTGGTGGGCGACAGCGTGGCATCCGCCGGGCGCGGTGACTTCAGGGAGAAATACGCGCCGGTGTTGACGAGGATAAGAAACAGCAGCACAATCCGCATAATGTTGTCCCCGCCATCACCGATGAAGGGATTGCGCTCCCCGAGCGACCAGATCATCACCCAGTGGAGCACGCCCATCACCCTGGGCCACAGACCAAGGGTGTAGGCGACGGCGATCACGATGCCAAGATGGAACAGCGCCTCAAAGAGGACCGGGGACGGGCCCAACTGCCAGACAGAGAACAGCTGGAGGTGTTCGATGAACCGGTCGTAGGGCCAGATGCCCGCCGGCCCCCACAACAGGCTTCGCACTGGGTAATGAAGGAGGTAGTAGTAGACGGCCCAGGCGCCCAGCATGATCCGTGTGATGCTGGCGCCGATGAGCCAGTGCTCCCGGAAGAGCCAGCCCGCCACGCTCTTCACCGGCCTGTCACCCCGCGGATCTTCGGGTCGGCGTCCCTCCCCCTGTCCTCGCGGGCGATCAAGGGTTGGTACCGCATCCACGGGAACACAATGGAACGCGTGGACCCCCCCTCATCGGGCAGATGGCGTTTTGACCACGGCGGCGGCTGATGCACCAGAACTCCCAGCTGCACCGCTGTGGCACGCCCGGCGCCAACAACCTCATCACAGGCAAGGGAGCCGGAGCGACGAAGCAGCACAAACCCGATCTCCTGCTGACGGGCGGTCTCCGGATCCTCACCCCGGCACCTGGCGTGGCGAGCTTCCCGCCGGCACAGGAGCTGGAGCCACTCATTCGACGTCCACCCAAAGGCCAGCCGGATAGCGTTCTGCTGGATGCGCAGCAGCCGGCTCATCGGCGAGTTGCGGTCCTGGTGAAGGCGGGCCAGCATCGGTTTGGTCGCGTCACGCCAGGGCGTGATGCGATCGCCCGTACGGCAACGGACGGCCAGCACGAAATTGGAGCGGATAGGATCGGGAGCGAAGAGGTGCCAGTTCTGGACGAAGAGCGGATGCTGGATGGCGAACACGAGCGGCAGCAGCCGCACTTTCACCGGGTTGGGCGGGGTGAGGTAGAGGACGGTATTCGCGATATAGACAATGGCGAATGCGGCCATCATCAGGATGACTGCCCAGCCCACAATGACGCGGCCCATGTCATTCCTCGCTCTTGACGGGGGGAGGGTACATGACCCTCCCCCCCGTCAGCCATTACTCCGTTGGGTCGAAGATGGCCGAGTCGACGGCATACTGGTTCGCAACGGAAACGTCGAACCCAAAGAAGTAGTCCATGAGCCGTTCAAATAGCTCGGTGGCTAAAGCTCTGACCACTTGCCGGACGGCCGGTCGGCTGAGGAAGTCGGTGACAGCGCGGAAGACACCCCCCCAGAACTCGGGAACCCCGTCGTCATTCCATACCGTATCCGCCTGGGAAAGAATGATCTGACACTGATCGGTTCCGGCCTCACCGCCGAGGCACTGGCGGAAGGCCACACTGGTCCCTGGCAACGGCTGGGCGTCCGACCCATTGACCGCGACGCCCGCCACCAGGGCGAGCACAATCAGAACCACTGCCATGCTTTTCACGGCTATCCCCTCCTCGGGCGAGGCCCGCTTGTGTGTTTACTGGAGAAATCGTGCGGTGAGGGGATCTTTCAGGCGGGGATGCTAAGTTTTCAGCACGCCAGTCCGCGCCGCCAGGAAGAGGTGCTGGTTGGCGTATCCGGCGAGCCGTCCGAACCGTTCGCGGGCCCACTCGCGGATCGCCCGGGGCGAGGCGCGCCGGCCGCGCAGGTACGCGTGCTGCACCGCGCGGTGAATCCAGATGTCCACTGGGAAGGCCTCACGATGCTCCAGGGCAAACAGCAGGACGCATTCCGCGACCTTCTCCCCCACGCCCGGCAGCGCCAGCAGGGCGTCGCGGGCCGCGTCATAAGGGAGGCCCCGCAGGCGTTCGAGGTCGAGCGCCCCGCCGGCCACCGCCCGCGCGACCGCGCGCACGTATGGCGCCCGGTACCCCAGGATGCACGCGCGCAGCGCGGGCAGCCGGGCATCGGCCAGCCGCCCC
>JANONS010000224.1:0-2624 GCA_031420915.1 Armatimonadota bacterium | reverse complement strand
CTCCACCACCACCGGCGCCTTGACGCTCCCCACCTCAGTCAGAATCGCCCCTGTGGTCGCATGCTCCGCAACCTCACGCGTCACGGACACGATCCGGTCCAAAGGCACGGCGATGATCACGATCTCCGCATCCCGCACGGCGGCCAGATCGGTCGCCGTCTCATCCGCGGCGCCGCGCTCCCGCGCCCGCCGGGCCACCTGCGGGTCCGCGTCGACACCGATCACCCTGGCGAGCCCCCGGTCACGCATCCGCATGCCGAGCGATCCACCAATCAAGCCCAACCCGACCACCGCGATGCGCCGCGCCGCGCTCACGACCTAGACCTCCCGTCCCACCGCCGCAGCCACCAACCGCAGGCGGGTCATCAAGCGCTCGAAATTCTCCAGGTTCAAGGACTGCGGGCCGTCGCTGAGCGCCTTGTCGGGCTCCGGGTGGACCTCGACGATCACCCCGTCCGCCCCGCCCGCGACCGCCGCCAGCGCCATCGGCTCCACGTACTTCCACTTGCCGGTCGCCTGGCTGGGATCGACGATGACCGGAAGGTGCGTGAGCTGTTTGAGCACCGGCACCGCCGCCAGATCAAGCGTGAACCGAGTGTAGTCGTCGAAACCCCGGATGCCGCGCTCGCACAGCACCACGTTGTAGTTGCCCTCGCTGAGGATGTACTCGGCTGCCAGCAGCAGTTCCTCAATCGTCGCGCCGAACCCGCGCTTCAAGAGCACCGGCTTGCCAGCCTGTCCTGCCTCCCTCAGCAGCGGATAGTTCTGCATGTTGCGCGCGCCGATCTGCACCATGTCCGCGTACTGCACCACCAGGCGCAGCTGCGCGGCATCCATCGCCTCGGTGACCACCGGCAGCCCTGTCCGCTCGCGCGCCTCGGCGAGTAACCTCAGCCCCTCTTCCTCCAACCCCTGGAAGGAGTAGGGCGAGGTGCGGGGCTTGAACGCGCCGCCCCGCAGCACGGTTGCCCCGGCGATCTTCACCGCCTCCGCCGTGCGCAGGATCTGGTCGCGGCTCTCGACCGAGCAGGGACCGGCCGCCACCGCGACCGCGTTGGACCCAAACTCCGCGCGGCCCACCCGCACCACGGTGTCCGCCGGACGGAACTCCCGGTTGACCAGTTTGAACGGCTGGAGGATGCGGACGACCTTCTCGACGCCGGGGGTGGCCTCCAGCGTGTCGCGCAGGAGTTCCTTGGTGTGGCTGTCCCCCACAACCCCGATCACGGTCCGCTCCGTCCCGACGGACAGATGGCTGTTGAGCCCCGCGTCCTTGATCTTCTGCACGACGGCCTCCACCTGGGCGTCTTTCGCACCCGGTTCCATGACCACGATCACGGCACGCTCACCTCGAAAAACAAAATGGCTCCCGTCCCAAGGACGAGAGCGCATGACTCCCGCGGTACCACCTACGTTCCGGGTGATCTCACCCGGCCCTCACTTCTCACGCCTCCCGGGCCCATTTCGCGGCGGCTGGGTGCCGCGCTCCCACCTCTGCGCGGCTCGCTCGCACCCTCCGGCGCCTGGCGCGCCGTCGGATGGCCTGTGCAGGCACCCCTGCCGACCGGTACTCTTCCCGGTCATCGGCTGTCCGTATGAAGTTGTGAGGGGATTATAGCACGGCTGTCAAGAGCAAGTCCCTTGTTAGGCACCAACCCGCTGGATTTCACCAGAGCGCACCGCTGCCAGGGCCCGCAGGATGGCAGGGACCAGCGGCTGCAGCGCTTCGATGCGGTTGCTGAAGGCGCGGACAAGAACGAGGCCAATCCGATAACGAGAGATGTCGTGCTCGGTGGACATGTTCTTGTCCATGCTGATCAGGGCGTCGAACTGCTCTGCGGCACGGGCCAGCAGCTCGCCGTTCTCGAGGCCCTTCCAGCCCATCTGGGCGATGGTGCGGACCTCGTGGCCGGTGAGCTCAACCACGAGGTCCCTGGGCATCTGTTCGTCAAGAAGGACGCGCAACAGCCATCAGGGCGTCGCGGGCGATCTCGAGGGCGGCGAGCGCCTGCTCGCGGCTGACGGTCGGATACTGATCGAGGAAGCGATCCAGCGAGTCGCCAGCCTCCAGGCAGTCGAACAGAACCTGAACGGGGACACGGGTGCCCACGAACACAGGCGTGCCCCCGAGGATCTTCGGGTCGCTATGCACAACGGGGGTACTGGTCTTCACGCACGCGCCTCCTGCATGCCTCCGTCAGTATACACCGGGGCCACGGTTGTGCGTCTAACTCCAATGGGTGTCGCCACGTCAAAGTCACGTCTCGCGGGATCGACGGTCGAGCACCTCTCGAAGGCACCCTACCTGGTTCTCCGCCTCCCCCACCTCCTCACCAGACCACCCTAGCCGCGTGTTAGAAGGTCCAAGACCGCAGGCTTATTACTCACCCGGGCAGCACGAACGGGACGAGTGTATTGTATTTCTCGCCGATGGCTTGTCCAGCCATCGGCAATGATTCGCATGCAGTCCCTAAGCCCGGCCCGTTGGCGCGCACATCGCGACGGCAGCTGGCCTCCTCGAAGCTGCGCTCGGAGACCTCGGGGCTCATAGCGCGAGTCCTGCCGCGAGTCTGTCGCAAGTTCGGTCGCGAGTCTGTCGCAAGTTCACCTAAGCCCATTTCCAG
>JANONS010000223.1:0-1541 GCA_031420915.1 Armatimonadota bacterium | reverse complement strand
GGGGACAGGCGGGAGTGGTGGCCGGTGGCGGCAGCAGTGGCGTTAGGTGCCCTGTTCGTCAGACATGAGCTGCGCGCACCGGCTCCCGCTGTGAACGTGAGGTTGTTCCGCGTGCGGCCATTCGCCGCTGCCGTCGTCGCGGTGCTGGGGGCGACGATCATCCTCCACGCCACGATGATTCTGATCCCGATCCTCACGCAGAGCCTGATGCGCGCTTCAGCAAGAGCGAGTGGTGTGGCGCTGCTCGGCATCTCAGCGCTCAGCGCGATCACCGCGCCGTTTGGCGGCCGGCTCTCCGACCGCCTCGGTCGCCGCGGCCTTGCGGTGGCCGGAAGCCTCTGCATGGCGATCGGACTGGGCGCATTGTGGTGGGGGACCGGCCGCGCGACCACCGCACAGGTGGGCGGGCTGCTCGGACTGGTGGGCATCGGGTTCGGGCTCAGCGGTCCGGCACGGCAGACCTCGGCGATCGAGAGCGTACCAGAGAATTCGACCGGGATGGCCGCGGGCGCGTATTACACGAGCCGCTACGTCGGCGGCGTGCTGGGTGCGAGCCTCGCCGGCGCGATGCTCGGCGACGCCATGACGTTCGCGACCGTGGCAGGGGCCTTCGCCGTACTCGCGCTCGTGGCCCTGGGGGTGGCACTGGTCTCCTTCGGATTGAGCGGCCGTGTCCTGGGACGGGTATGGCAAACATAGCGGTCGTAGCCATTGGGGGGAACTCGCTAATCAGAGGGCCTGATCGGCAGGCGATTCCAGACCAGTGGGAAGCGATGGCGGAAACATGCACCCACATCGCGGCGCTGGTCGAGCGGGGATGGGAGGTGGTCATCACCCACGGCAATGGCCCGCAGGTCGGGTTCGTCCTGCTGCGTTCGGAACTCGCCAGCCACGTGCTGCACACCGTGCCCCTCGATATCTGCGGCGCCGATACTCAGGGGGCGATCGGCTACATGGCCCAGGTCTCGCTGGAGGGCGCGTTCGTGAAGCGCAAGATCCGCAAGCGGACCGCAACCGTCGTGACCCGGGTGGTGGTGGATCGAGATGATCCCGCGTTCCAGCGTCCCACGAAACCCATCGGCCCCTTTTACACGCAGGAGCAGGCCGAGCGTCACCGGCAGGAGCGGGGATGGGCCGTGATGGAGGACGCGGGACGGGGATGGCGGCGGGTCGTGCCCTCCCCGCGCCCTCTGGAGATCATTGAGACCGACGCGATCCGGTCCCTGCTGGCCGGAGGATTCGTTGTGGTCGGCGTGGGCGGCGGGGGCATCCCCGTGGTCAGGGACGGCGCGGGCGAGTTGCGTGGCGTGGAGGCGGTCATTGACAAGGATCTGGCCAGTAGCCTCCTGGCGCGCACCATCGGGGCGGATCTATTTCTCATCTCGACCGCCGTCGAGAAGGTGGCCATCCATTATAAGAAGCCCGAGCAGCGAGTCCTCGACCGTATGACGGTGATCGAGGCGAGACGTTACTTCTCCGAAGGGCATTTCCCCCCGGGCAGCATGGGCCCCAAGATCGAGGCGGCGATCGAGTATCTTGAA
>JANONS010000222.1:0-3197 GCA_031420915.1 Armatimonadota bacterium | reverse complement strand
CGGTGGAGGGGCTGCAGCAGCGGGTGTGGGGGATGGACGACCGCAACCTCGTCCCCGCCCATCAACTCCTGGCCTCGGTGGCAAGCGGAGGACTCGTGCTCGGCGCATTCGCCCCCGAGGGAGAGCTGATCGGGTTCTGCTACGGTTTCATCGGCCTGCGCGAGGGGCGGCCCCTGCTGTACTCTCAGATGGCGGGCGTGGTGGAGGAATGGCGCGGTCAGGAGATCGGCTTCCGGCTCAAACAGGCGCAGCGTGAGGGGGCCCTGGCCCGCGGGCTGGACTGGATGGTCTGGACCTTCGATCCCCTGCAGAGCGCGAACGCCCACTTCAACCTGCGCAAGCTCGGAGCCCAGGCGAGGCACTATTTCGTCAACTACTACGGGGAGATGACGGACGCATTGAACAGCGGCGTCGACAGCGACCGGTTGGAGGTCGACTGGCACCTGCGGTCCCCGCATGTGGTGCGCCGGATGGAAGCCGAACCTTCCTCGGTGGCCGAATCAGAGTCCACGGCAACAGCAGATGCGCCGGCGGCGCTCGCGGTGGCGGGCGGCCACCCGCTGCCCCATCCGGGAGAACCGGTGCTGGACCTTGACACGGCTCTGGTACGGATCGGGATCCCGAGTGACTATCCTGCTATGCGCCGCCAGGATCTCGGACTGGCGCGTGCATGGCGCGCCGCCACCCGACGGGCCTTCCTCGGCTATTTCGATCGTGGCTATGAGGCCGTGGACTTTGTCCGCGCCGCGACATCCGGGTACTATGTGCTGAGGCACGCCGATGCATGTTGAGGCCGCCGAGGTCCGCGAAATTGCTCTCCCGCTGCGCTTCCCCTTCGAGACCTCCTTCGGGCGCGAGGAGAAGAAGGTCTGCCTGCTGGTGCGGATCCACAGTGAGGGCGTCGATGGATGGGGTGAGGTGTCCGCAGGTTCGGCCCCCCTCTACAACGAGGAGACGGTCGGGACGGCATGGCACGTCCTGGAATCGTTCATGCTCCCGGCGATCCTGGGGACCGATCTCACCCGCCCCGATCAGTTCGCGCCGCGGGTGGCATCGATCCGCCGCCACCACATGGCCAAGGCGGGGGTCGAGGCGGCGCTGTGGGACCTCTTCGCTCAGTACGAGCGGCGGCCGCTCCACGCGGTGCTCGGAGGCACGCGAGACCGCATCCCGGTTGGCGTCAGCCTGGGGATCGAGCCGGAGATCGAGCGTCTCCTTGAGCGCATCAGCCATTTTCTCGCTGAGGGCTATCAGCGCATCAAGGTGAAGATCAAGCCAGGGTGGGATGTGGCGGTCGTGGAACGCATCCGCGCGGCCTTCGGGGACATCCTCCTGCAGGTCGATGCCAACTCCGCGTATGCGCTCGCCGACGCGGACACCTTCCGGGCGCTTGACGAGTACGGCCTGCTGATGATCGAGCAGCCGCTGGAGGAGGACGACCTGATCGACCACGCCACGCTCCAGGCTGACCTGCGCACGCCGATCTGCCTGGATGAGTCCATCACCTCGCGCTCCCAGGCACGGAAGGCGCTGGATATCGGCGCCTGCCGGATCATCAATATCAAACAGGCGCGGGTGGGCGGCCTGACCGCGGCGATCGCCATTCACGACCTGTGCCAGGCCCGGGGAGTCCCGGTGTGGTGCGGGGGCCTGCTGGAGACCGGCGTGGGGCGGGCGGCCAACCTGGCGCTGGCCAGCCTGCCCAACTTCACCCTGCCCGCCGACCTCTCAGCCAGCGACCGCTACTTCGAGGAGGACATCATCGACCCGCCGGTGCGCCTGGGACGAGGCGGGACGATTCCCGTGCCCATGGGGCCGGGGCTCGGTGTGGCGCTGCGCCTCGACCGGATCGACGCGGCTACCACCCGCCATGCGCTCTTCCGCTGAGACCGACGCTACGGCCGTGGAGTCAGGCCTTCCAGGTAGGCAACTTCCTGCAAGCGGCGATCGAAGACAACGATCTCTCCTCCTGGTGGAGTTCCGGCCCAGACAAGCGCTGCGGCCAGTTGCAAGGCATCGGCCGACCGCAGTGGATGAAGCCTCAACAGCCTGCCGGCGTGAGCGCGAACCTCCTCACCCGGCAGGATTTCGGTCCACGCATCTTGCAGCGTTCGCAACAGTGAGCGTGCAGAGTCTTCCTCGTCGACACGTAACAGCCCCTCTCGCCGCAAGCGGGCAAACGCTGGCCAGCACTCGATCGGCGATCCCCACCATACGGCCAACGCGCGATCTTCTTCCAGCAAGGCCCGCACCGTACGCGAGTCCGGTTGCTCAACGCAGAGCGGGATCAGCGCCGACGCGTCCCAGAACCTCACCGGCCCGCCGCTCGCTCTGCTATGAGCGCGGCGAGTACCCGTCCCTTGGGATCCGCCGCTCGCGGGCGGGACCAGAAATCAGCGGGAAGCTTTCTCGCCGCCGGGCGGGCAAGCCCGGCACGGACTAGCCCGCTCACACGCGCCTCACGCTGAGCGGGCCCGCCGACCGGGCCTAGCCTCGCCACCGGTCGGCCGCGCTCGGTGACGAGGATCTCCTCCCCCGCCTTCACAGCGGCCAGGTATTCGCTCAAGCGTGCCTTCAGTGATGCCACCGACGCCTGCCTCATGAGACACCGCCACCCCCAAACCCCAAACTCACTTCTCTCATCACCATTATGGTCATCAAGAAACTCCCTGTCTAGTCTCTTGACGGTCGGTCCCCGAGCGCGCCTTGATTCTGGTGCCACAGCCACCTAGAATACCCTCTTGCACCTCAGTGCGCGCTCAACGAGGCCTCTCATCATGGACAACATAACCATCCGGCCCTTCAACGAGCACGATTATCCGGCCGCGGTCGCCGTGAGCAACGCGGTCTACCCAGACTATCCCTGGTCGGAGAGCGAGTGGCGCCACTGGGACTCGCTGTTTGATGGCGAACGGCTGAAGATGGGCCGCATCGTCGCCGAGGGGAATGGGCGCATGCTCGGGTGGGCCGAGTATCATCACTGGAGCGACACCTACCATCCTCAGAAACTGGCTGTGGACGCGCTGGTTCACCCCGAGAGGCAGGGGAGAGGCGTGGGCGGCCGGCTGTATGACGCGTTGATGGACATGATGGTCTCCCTCGACCCTATTGTGCTGTGGGCGCGCATCCGGGAGACCTTCGAGTCCGGTATCCGCTTCATGGAGAAGCGCGGGTTTCGGGAAGTCCGGCGGGCGTGG